>JBBQKM010000004.1:0-33579 GCA_038326915.1 Sphingomonadales bacterium | reverse complement strand
CGGTGCATGCGCTGTTCGAGATAGACGCGATCGAGCGCATCGCCCCAGCAGGCATCGCCGGCCAGCAATTGATCGGTCAATCGCGATGATATCGCGGCGCGCGCCGCCGCCAGCCACGCCGGATCGAACAGCGCCGGGCTGACAAGGTCGTTGGAAATGATGCGCCAGCCGATGACGCGCGCCGCCAGCGCCGCCGATGGTCGGGCAGCGAGCGGCTGGCCGGGATAGTAGAACCCGCGCAGGATCTCGCCATTTTGCCCGCTGAAGCGCGCCACCGGCGGCCGCGCGGCATTGATGACGTTGACCCCGGCGCGGTCGAGCGGATTGCCGGCATAGTCGTCGCGCGCTGCAGCGCTCGCCAGCACCGTGGCAAATTCGGCGGCGCTCAACCGGCCAAGGGCGCCCTGATCGATGACCTCGTGGCGCATTCCGGCATGGGCGGCGAGGCGCGCGGCAACGACGACATCCGGGTCGCCGGGATTGCCGATGGTAAACCCCAGGGTGGCCGGGCGGTCGGCGGCGGGCAGGGCGGCAAGGACGAGCCGGCTGTCCCAACCGCCGCTCAATTCCATTTCGGTCACCGGATGCGCGGCGTGCAGCCGGGTGACCGCGGCGGCCAGCGCGGCTTCGGGCGCGGCGAGGCGACTGGCCGCCGGCATGGCTCGCAGGCTCAGCCGGCCGTCGGACAGGCTGGCGATCTGCCCGGCCGCCAGCTTGGTCACGCCGGCGATGGCACTGTCGAGGCCGACCATCGCGCCGGTCAGCGCCAGCCCGCCCAGCGCCATGGCATCGGCGGCGAGGCCGAAGTGCCGGGCGATGGCGACGGCGCTGTCGGCGATCGCGGCGACGCCGGGTCCGGTCCAGGTGAACCAGTGCCCCAGCCCGGCATGATCGGCAGCGGCGGACAGCATTGCACCATTGGTCCAGGCCAGCCGGAACGCCGGCGCCCAGTCGGCAAGCGCGGCATCGCCATCAGCCGCCAGTGCTGCCGCCACCGCTGCCGGTGGCAACAGCCGGGCGCCACGGCGATCGACGATGCTGCCTTGCAAGCCGGCGAGCGGCGCCGGCACATCGGGCCACAGTACCGGGTCGCGCCACAGCAGCAGGCCGGGGGCGATGCGCACCAGCCCCGCCGGATGACGCGCAGCGGCGGCATCGGCGCGCGTCACATCGGCAAAACTCGCAATCAGCATCCGGTATCCCTGCCGCCGCGTGGCGACCTTTCGCCCGCCCTAGTCCATGAGTCGTTACCAAACTATGTGCAAGGCGTCGCTATTGACACTTGCGTTGCCGAAATTCCGCGCCGGCACGCCAAACCGTTGCCGGTCATATCCGAGAAACATCTTTATCTATGATGTGTCATCGGGCATTCAGCCGCGGACAGGCACAGACGGCGCCACTGTGCCGCCCGTGCACCCCTGCTTGCTTGGAGTTTCCCTCCCTTGGCCGTGACCCCGCGCGATACCGACGAAGCCTTTCTGCGTGAAGTCGACGAAGGCGTGCGCCGCGACCAGGTGGCATCGCTGTGGCAGCGTTTCGGCAAGATCGGCATTGCGGCGGTCGTGTTGCTGTTGGCAGCGCTTGCCGGCTATCTGTGGTGGCGCGATGCCCAGGCCAAGGCGGCAGGCGTGGCCGGCGAAGATTTCGCCCAGGCGGTGACCAAGCTTGAAGTCGGGGACGGCGCCGCAGCCCGACCGGTGCTCGACCGCCTCGCCTCCGATGGTCCGCGTGGCTATGACACCATCGCCCGGATGATGCAGGCGACCGATGCCATCGGCGGCGGCGACAATGCCAAGGCCGTCAAGCTGCTCGATGCGATCGCTGCCGACGCGGCGCAGCCGCAGCCGCTGCGCGATGCAGCGCTGCTCAAATCGGTGCGGCTGACGTATGATACGACGCCGCCGGCAACGGTCATCGCCCGGCTGAAAGACCTGGCGGTGCCCGGCAACGCCTGGTTCGGCATCGCCGGCGAAATGACCGCGCTGGCGCATCTGAAGGCCGGCGCGCCCGACAAGGCCAAGCCGCTGCTGACCGCCATTGCCCGCGATGCCACCCAGCCGCCATCGCTGCGCAGCCGCGCCGCGCAGATGGCAGTCGCCGAGGGCGTCGATCCGATCCAGCTCCAATCGCCGGCAGACGCTGCCGCCAGTCTCGCGAAGTAAAGGCGATCATGTTGCATACCGGTTTCAAGACGCGTTCCATCGGGCTGTTGTTGGTCACCGCGATCGCGGTTTCGGGCTGCGGCGTCCTGAAGCCGGGCAAGAAGCGCGGCACCCCGACGCTGGGCGAACGCATCCCGGTGCTGAATTTCGAAACCCGGGCCGAGGCCGAGGCCGAACTCGCCGACCTCGCCGTGGTTCTGCCAGTGCCTGAAACCAACGCCGAGTGGGGGCAGCCTGGCGGGTCTGCCAGCAAGGCGGCCGGACATTTGACCCTGCCCGAAACGATCACCCCAGCCTGGAGCGCTTCGATCGGCAAGGGCAGCACCGGCCAGCGCCGCCTGAACGCCGGCCCGGTCGTAATGGGCGGCCGGGTGTTCACCATGGATACCAGCGGCGACGTCAAGGCGTTCGACGCCAAGACCGGCCGCATCGCGTGGCAGGCGCAGATCCGCCTCGTCATCGATGCCAAGCACACCAAAAATGAAAATGCCGCGTTCGGCGGCGGCGTCAGCGCTGGTGATGGCCGGGTCTTTGCCACCACCGGCTATGGCATCATCGCCGCATATGACGCCGCCACCGGCACGCAACTGTGGCAGCAAAAGCTTGGCACGCCACTGCGCGGGGCGCCGACCGTTGCTGGCAACCGCGTTTATGCGCTGACCCAGGACAACCAGCTGTACGCGCTGTCGGCCGACAAGGGTGAGACGATGTGGACGGTGGCCGGCACCGTCGAAGTCGCCGGGTTGCTCGGCGCCGCAGCGCCGGCGGTGGCGCAGGATACCGTCGTCGTCGGCTTTTCGAGCGGCGAGCTCAACGCCCTCCGCGCCGAAAACGGCCGCACCGTCTGGTCGGACGCGCTGGCGCGCACCGGGCGGTCGACCGCGATGGCGGCGCTGTCGGACATCGATGCGTCGCCGGTCATCGATCGCGGCCGCGTCTATGCCATCGGCCATGGCGGCCGCATGGCGGCGCTCGAACTCGCTACCGGTCAGCGCGTTTGGGAACGCAATTTCGCCGGCACCTCGGTGCCCTGGGTGGCGGGCGAATTCATCTTCATCGTGACGCTGGAGGGCGAAGTCGTCTGCCTGAAACGCAGCGACGGCAAGGTGCGCTGGGTGTTGCGCCTGCAGCACTATGGCAACGCCAAGAAAAAAACCAACCCGATCCACTGGCAGGGGCCGGTGCTGGCATCGGAACGCCTGTATCTGACCGGATCGAACAAGCAGATGGTCGTGGTGTCGCCCTACACCGGCAAGCAGATCACCACTTACAAGCTGTCGTCACCGGCCTATCTGCCGCCGGTCGTCGCCGGTAACATGGCCTATGTGCTGACCGACGACGGCAAGCTGAGCGCCTATCGCTGATGGCGCTGGTGATTTGCCATCGCTGATGGCGGTGTTGATTTGCCATCGCTGATGGCGGTGGCGGGCGTCCTCTGCTAGGGGGCGCGCATGTCAAACCATGAAAGACTGCCGCGGGTGGCCATCGTCGGCCGCCCCAACGTCGGCAAATCGACCCTGTTCAACCGGCTTGTCGGCCGCAAGCTGGCGCTGGTCGACGATACGCCCGGCGTGACGCGCGATCGCCGCGAGGGGCTCGCCAAGCTCCACGACCTGACGTTTACCATCGTCGACACCGCCGGCTTTGAAGATGCCGATGCCGCCTCGCTGGCCGGCCGCATGCGCCAGCAGACCGATGCCGCCGTCGGCGATGCCGAGGTGGCACTGCTGGTTTTTGACGCCCGCGCCGGCATCACCCCGCTCGACAAGCATTTCGCCGACTGGTTGCGCAAACGCGGCACCCCGCTGATCCTTGTGGCCAACAAGGCCGAAGGTCGCGCCGGCGAACTCGGCGTCGCCGAAAGCTATGCGTTGGGGCTGGGCGATCCGATCCAGATTTCCGCCGAACATGGCGAGGGCATGGCCGATCTGTTCGAGGCACTGCTGCCTTATGTCGACGCCAAGGCCGAGGACGATGATTTCGAGTTGCCCGAGATCGAAACCGATGCCGAAGCCGAAGTCGAAGCCGGCCCGCTCAAGCTCGCCATCGTCGGCCGCCCCAATGCCGGCAAATCGACGCTGATCAACACGCTGCTTGGCGAAGCGCGCCTCGTCGTCGGGCCGGAAGCCGGCATCACCCGCGATTCGATTGCGATCCCATGGGATTATCACGGAATGCCGGTGCGGCTGGTCGATACCGCCGGCCTGCGCAAGCGCGCCAAGGTCAGCGACAAGCTGGAGCGCATGTCGGCAGCCGATACCAAGTTGGCGGTCGATTTCGCCGAAGTCGTCGTGCTGCTGCTCGATTCGGAACTCGGGCTGGAAAGCCAGGACCTGCGCATCGCCGACATGGTGCTGTCGGAAGGCCGCGGCCTCGTCATCGCATTGAACAAATGGGATGTGGCGCGCGACCAGTCATCGCTGTTCCAGGGCGTCCGCAAGGCGCTCGACGATGGCCTGTCGCAGATCCGCGGCGTGTCGCTGGTGGCGATTTCCGGCCAGACCGGCAAGGGACTCGACCTGCTGATGAAGGCGGTGACCGAGGCGCGCGCCAAATGGTCCCGCCGGGTGTCGACAGCAGCGCTCAATCGCTGGTTCGAATCGGCGCTCGATCGCAACCCGCCACCGGCTGCCGGCGGCACGCGGATCAAATTGCGCTATGTCACCCAGGTTGCGGCGCGACCGCCGACGTTCGTCATCTTCGGCAATCGCACCGAAGACCTGCCGGCGAGCTATGGCCGCTACCTCGTCAACAGCCTGCGCGACGACCTCGATTTCGAAGGCGTGCCGATCCGGCTGAGTTTTCGCGGCGGCAAGAACCCGTTCGAAGGCGCGCCGCGGCGCAATTCCGACAAGGCGGGGCGATCGGTCCGGCGATGAGTGCCGGCCAGCAGCCCGTCCTGTACGGTTACTGGCGATCGTCGGCGGCCTATCGGGTGCGGCTGGCGCTGGCGTACAAGGGCGTCGGCTATGTCAGCGTGCCGATCAATCTCGTCCACGGAGCGCAATCGAGCGACGATTTCCGGGCGCTGAATCCGCAAGGGCTGGTGCCCGCACTGGCAATCGACGGTGATGTGCTGGGCCAGAGCGTCGCGATCATCGAATATCATGACGAAACGGTGCCAACGCCGCCGCTGCTGCCGCGCGATCCGCTGGCGCGCGCCAGGGTCCGTTCCGCGGCGCTGGTGATTGCCTGCGACATCCACCCGATCAACAACTTGCGGGTGCTGCGCTATCTGAAGGCGCCGCTTGGCCATGACCAGGCGGCAATCGACGCCTGGGCGCGGCACTGGATCAGCAGCGGGCTTGCCGTATTGGAACGCTTTGCTGTCGATCATGGTGGCCGCTGTCTTTTTGGCGACAGTGTGACCATCGCCGACCTCTGCCTGTTGCCACAGCTTTACAACGCGCGCCGCGTCGCAACCGACCTGGCGCCGTTTCCTCGTCTGTGGGCAATCGAACAGCAATTGTCGGCGCTGCCTTTCGCCCGCGCTGCCCACCCCGAGTCCCAGGCCGACGCGGTCGTTACGTAACAACCCTAATGAGCGCAAAAAACACTCGCTTTGGCTTGCGTTTCGAGTGATTTGGACTATTACTGACAGGGCGTTAACAGGGAAAACGCACAAGCTTGGGGTGCAGTATGCTGATTGGTACGTCTGGTCGTCGGTCCTCGATGGCTTCCACCGCGCTGTCGCGCACGCTTCGTCTCACCGTTTCGCTGACCGGGCTGATGCTCGCCGGAACGGCGCTGGCACCAGCGTCTGCGCAGGTGCTGGATCTGGGCGGGGCGACGGTGAATCGCACCAATCTGACCGGGTTTACCGAAGTCACGAACGGCGTTCTGCGCCTGACGCCCCCAGGCGGCGGCATCGTCTATGGCGGCGCGCTGACCGATTCGCTCGGCGCGTTTTCGCTCAACAAGCTCGGCGGCAATTCCCTGACGCTGACCGGATCCGGCCTCAACAATTTCTCCGGTGAAACGACGATCACGGGCGGATCCCTGATCGCCGGCGCTGTCAGCATCACCTCGGCAAATTCGCTGCTCAACACCGTTGGTTCCGGTGTTCTCCAGATGGGCGGCTTCAGCCAGACGATCAACGGCCTGATCGGCACCGGTGCCAATGGCGGCGTCCGCAATTCCGGTGCTCTGGCGACGCTGACCATCGCCACAAATGTCGATCGGTCGTTCTCGGGCAATATCGGCGGCAACGCGGGCCCCGGTGATGCGATCCGCGTCGTGAAGACCGGCACTGGCACCCAGCGTTTCAACCGCGCCAGCAATTACACCGGCGGCACCGAACTTGCGGCCGGCGGCCTCGCGTTCGGCAACGGCGGCGCGTTTGGTACCGGTGCGATCGATGTCACCGGCGCGGCAACCCTGCGCAGTGTCGGTTCGAACCTGACCTTGGCCAATGACATCAACCTTGGCGCGAATTTGACGCTCAACGGCCTGCCCTTCACCCTGAGCGGTGTGATTGCAGGCGCCGGCGCGATCGATCTCACCGGCGGCACCGCGACCCTGTCGGGTGTCAACAGCTATTCCGGCGGGACGATCCTCAATGCCAGCGGCCTGATCATCGGCGGTCCGTCGGCGCTGGGCACCGGCACGATCACGGCCTCCACGGCGACCTCGTCGATCACGGCGGCGACTTCGGCCTTTGCCGGTGGTCCCAGTGTGGCCATCACCAACGACATCGTGCTGAATTTCGTCTCGCCCGATCGTGGCATCAATTTCCGTGCACCCGACGTCGGCAACACGCTGGTCATCGATGGCACGATCAGCGGCACCGGCCGCGTGTTCTTCAGCGGCGGCGGCGGCACCGTGCGGCTGAACCAGGCCAACAGCTTCGTCGGTAGCGTCAATGTCAACAACGGCCTGATCGGGATCGGCGCCAATGGCGCGCTTGGCGGCGCCGGCAATCTGATCTTCATCAACGGCGAAGGCCCGTCGGGCATCACCGCTTATGCGGCCGGCCTGACGATCGCCAACGAAATTCGCGCTGCCAACCAGTTCACCATCGATACCAATGGCTTTGACCTGACCTATTCGGGCCTGATCCGCAATTTCAACACGGCCGGCTCGGTGACCAAGGCCGGCGCCGGGACTCTGATTCTGACGGGTGCCAAGACCTACACGGGCGCCACTGCCGTCAATGCCGGCACGCTGCAGCTCGATGGCGCGCTGACCAGCAACGTCACGATCGCTTCGGGCGCAACGCTCAGCGGCACGGGCTCGGTGGCTGCGGCCAATACGGTGACGGTGCTCGATGGTGGCATCCTGTCGCCCGGCACCAGCCCGGGCACGCTTACGGTCGGCAATCTGGTGCTCAACGCCGGGTCGATCCTGAATTTCGAGCTGGCAGCGCCGAACGCGCCGGGCGGCGGTGCGGGCAGCGACCTGATCGTTGTCACCAACAACCTGACGCTCGACGGCACGATCAACACGACGGCGTTGCTCGGCTTTGATGCCGGCACCTATCGCGTCATCAACTATGGCAATCTGCTCGCCGACAACATCCTGCTGGCCGGCACCGGCCCGGTGGGCTTCACCTATTCGATCGTGACGACCAGCGGCGTTGGCGGCGGTGCCGGCGGCGTCAATCTGCTCGTCGCCTTCGATGGGCCGCGCTATTGGGACGGCACCGGGCCGTTCGGCAACAATGTCGTCAACGGCGGCGATGGTGTCTGGACTGCAGGCACCACAAACTGGACCGATGCGACCGGCGCCGGTGTGCTGTCCTGGGCCAATACCGAAGGTGTGTTCGCCGGCAGCGCCGGCACCGTGTCGGTGGTTGGGCCGCAAACCTTCACCAGCCTGACCTTCACCACCGCCGGTTATGTGCTGACCGACGGCGGCGCCGGTTCGCTGGTCACCAACGGCGCCAGCGTCGTCGATACCGCCACCGCCGCCGCCGATGTGACGGTGTTCGATCTGGAGGTTTCGGGCGCCGGTTCGATCGTCAAGCAGGGTGTGGGCTATCTCGATCTCGTCCGGGCCAATGGCTACACCGGCGGTACGGACATTCAGGCCGGCACCGTGCGCGCCTATACGTCGGGTTCGCTTGGCACCGGCGATGTCACCATGGCCGATGGTAGCGCCTTTGATCTGGTCACCGGTGGCCTGGTCGTGACCAACAATTTCGTGCTGACCGGCGTCGATACCTTCCGCGTCTACAATGGCGTTTCGGCCATCGACGGCGTGGTTTCGGGCACCGGCAGCCTGTTCTACGACGAGGCGGGTACGCTCGCACTTAACGCTGCCAACACCTACAGCGGCGGCACCACGATCAATTTCGGCGCGGTTCAGGTCGGCAACGATGCCGCGCTCGGCACCGGCAGCGTTACGATGGCCGACAATACGACGCTGATCGCTGGCGCCAACGGTCTCGCCTTGGCCAATGCCATCACCACGCTTGGCGGTGGCAAGGTCAATTCGGGTCCGGGCGTGTTCACGCTCAATGGCGTCATCAGTGGCCCGGGCTCGATCTCGCAGATCGGCACCGGCAATCTGGTGCTCAACGGCGACAACGGCTTCACCGACCTCGGTATCAACCAGGGCAAGGTGACCGTCGGCAGCAACACGGCCGCCGGCGTAGGCAGCATCAACTTCAGCGACAACACGACGCTGGCCGCTGGCGTTTCCGGCCTGGTGCTGACCAACGCCATCACGACCGTCGGAAATGGTATCGTAGATTCGGGTTCGGGTGTGTTTACGCTCGACGGCGCGATCTTCGGCCCGGGTTCGATCAGCCAGGTCGGCACCGGCAATCTGGTGCTGAACGGCAACAACAGCTTTACCGACCTCGGCATCAACCAGGGCACGGTCACCGTCGGCACCAACACCGCCGCCGGCATCGGCAGCATCAATATCAATGACAACGCCACGCTGGCCGCCGGAGTCGATGGCCTGGTGCTGGCCAACGCCATCACGACGACCGCCAATGGCATCGTCGATGGCGGCAGCGGTACCTTCACGCTGAATGGTGACATCAATGGTGCCGGGTCGATCAGTTCGGTCGGCACGGGCAATCTGGTGCTCAATGGCAACAACGGCTTCACCGACCTTGGCATCAACCAGGGCACGGTTACCGTCGGCACCAACACCGCCGCGGGTGTCGGGTCGATCAACATCAATGACAATGCGACGCTGGCGGCGGGTGTTTCCGGCCTGGTGCTTGCCAACGACATCACCACGACCGGTAGTGGCACCATCGATTCGGGTGCCGTCCTGCTGACGCTGGATGGCAGCATCGGCGGCGCCGGCGGCATCACCAAGACAGGGGCCGGCACGCTGACCCTCACCGGCACCAGCATCTACACCGGCGCCACCAATGTCAGCACCGGTACGCTCGATGTGGCGGGCGCGCTCGGCGACACTGCGGTCACCGTGGCATCGGGGGCGACGCTGGCCGGCACCGGCAGCATCGCGGGCAGCGTTACCATCGCTGACGGCGGCATCCTCAGCCCGGGCAATTCAGCCGGCACGCTGACTGTCGGCGCGCTCACCCTCAGCGGCGGCTCGATTCTTAATTGGGAACTCGGCGCCGCCAATACCGTCGGTGGTCCGCTCAACGATCGCGTCATCGTCAGTGGTGACCTGGTTCTCGATGGCCAGCTGAACGTCGCCCAGACCGCTGGTGGCCTGTTCACGCCCGGAATCTATAACCTCATCACCTATACCGGCGCGCTGACCGACAATATGCTGTCGATCAATTCGCTGGCGAATGGCGCCACCGGCACGGTGCAGACTCTGGTCGATGGCCAGGTCAACCTTGTCGTGCTCAGCTCGCCGACAGTCGTGCTCTATTGGGATGGCGCCGATGGCGTGGGCAATGGCGTGATCAGCGGCGGCTCCGGCACCTGGAACCTCAGCAACACCAACTGGACCGGTGGCCCGCCGAGCGCGATCAACGCCAATTGGCAGCAGAACACGCTGGGTGTCTTCAATGCCCCCGGCGGCACGGTCGACATTGTTGAAAGCATCCAGTTCCAGGGCCTGCAGTTCACCGGTGATGGCTATCTGCTCACCGCGAGCGGTGCGGGCGAACTCAACACCGCAACCTCAAGCTTCCTGTTCACCGATGCCGGCGTGACGACGACGATCACCGCGCCGATCAATGGCGCCGGCGAAATCGTCAAGCAAGGTGCAGGCACGCTCGTGCTCGGCGGTGCCAGCGGTTATGCCGGTGGCACGCAGTTGACCGACGGCACGATCGGAGTGCTGACCAATTTGGCGCTTGGCGCCGGCACGCTGGCGATGGCCGCCGATACCACACTGGTCGGCAGCGTCTCTGGCGTTGTTTTGGCCAACACCATCACGACCGCCGGCAACGGCCTTGTCGACTCCGGCGCAGGCGTCCTGACGCTCAATGGCAACATCAGCGGCCCCGGATCGATCTCGCAGATCGGCACCGGCAATCTGGTGCTCAACGGCAATAACAGCTTCACCGACCTTGGCATCAACCAGGGCACGGTTACCGTCGGTACCAACACCGCCGCCGGCATCGGCAGCATCAACATCAACGACAATGCGACGCTGGCGGCCGGGGTTTCGGGCCTGGTGCTTACCAACGCCATCACGACGACCGGCAACGGCATCGTCAATTCAGGTTCGGGCGTGTTCACGCTTGCCGGCACGATCTTCGGCCCCGGCTCGATCAGCCAGGTCGGCACCGGCAATCTGGTGCTCAACGGCAACAACAGCTTCACCAACCTCGGCATCAACCAGGGCACGGTGACCGTTGGCACCAACACCGCTGCGGGTGTCGGTTCGATCAATATCAACGACAATGCGACGTTGGCCGCAGGCGTTTCCGGCCTCGTGCTGGCCAACGCCATCACCACCACTGCCAACGGCATCGTCAATGGCGGCGCCGGCACCTTCACTCTGGATGGCGACATCGGCGGCGCCGGCTCGATCAGTTCGGTCGGCACCGGCACGCTCGTGCTCAACGGCAACAACAGCTTCACCAACCTCGGCATCAACCAGGGCACTGTCCAGGTCGGCACCGACACGGCGGCCGGCATCGGCGCCATCGCCATCAACAACAACGCAACGCTGCAATCGGGTGGCGCGGCGATCACGCTCGCCAATGTTGTCGAAACCACTGCCAACGGCCTCGTCAATGCGCGCGCCGGCGAAGTGCTGACGCTCGATGGCAATGTCATCGGTGCCGGTTCGATCAGCCAGGTCGGCACCGGCAATCTGGTGCTCAACGGCGACAACAGCTTTACCAACCTCGGTATCAACCAGGGCACGGTGACAGTCGGTTCCGACACCGCCGCTGGCATCGGCAGCATCGCCATCAATAACAACGCGACCCTGGCCAACAACAAGGACGTGACGCTGGCCAATGCGGTCACCACGACCGGCAACGGGCTTGTCGATGTCCAGGCCGGCACCACGCTGACGTTGAACGGCAACATCGATGGCGGCCTTGGTATTGCCGCGAACATCGTCACCAACGGCAATTTCGAAACCGGCAACATCAGTGGCTGGACAGTCACCGGCGCCGGCTTCGATTGGGCGGTTCGCACGGGTCTTGGCGCGGTCGAAGGCAGTTTCTATGCCGGCACCGGCTGTGTGGCGGTTGCCTGCCCGATCAGCCAGACGGTCGCGACCACGGCGGGTGAGAGCTATCTGCTCAGCTTCGCCTTCAACCCGGGCGCTGGCAGCCCAGCCCAAGCGTCGGCAGTCTGGGATGGTGCCACCGTCCTTTCCATGCCGGCCGGGCCTGCAGTCTGGACAAATTACAGCACCACCGTCGTCGCCGCGGGCGCTTCGTCGCTGCTGCAGTTCTTCGGCCGCCAGGATCCGGCTTTCAATGGCCTCGACATCGTGTCGCTGCAGCAGGTCGGCGGTGGCAGCTTCGGTTCGCTCAGCCAGGTCGGCCCCGGCACGCTGGTGCTCAATGGCGACAACAGCTTCGTCAATCTTGGCATCAACCAGGGCACCGTGCAGGTCGGTAGTGATACGGCGGCGGGCATTGGTGCCATTGCCATCAACGACAATGCGACCCTGCAATCGGGTGGCGCGGCCATCACGCTCGCCAACACGGTGGAAACGACCGCCGATGGTCTGGTCAACGTCCGCACCGGTGAAGTGCTGACGCTCAACGGCAATGTCATCGGCGCCGGTTCGATTTCACAGATCGGTCTCGGCACGCTGGTGCTGAACGGTGACAACAGCTTCAACAACCTTGGTATCAACCAGGGCACTGTCGTGGTCGGCACCAACACCGCTGCCGGCATCGGCTCGATCAACATCAACGACAATGCCACCTTGAAGGCTGGTGCCGATGGTCTGGCGCTGGCCAACCCGATCAGCACCACCGCCAACGGTATCGTCGACAACAGTGGCTTTATCTTCACGCTTGACGGCCAGATCAGCGGTGCCGGCTCGATCAGCTCTATCGGCCTCGGCAATCTGGTGCTGAATGGTGACAACAGCTTCACCAACCTCGGCATCAACCAGGGCACCGTGACTGTCGGCACGAACACTGCCGCCGGCATCGGCAGCATCAACATCAACGACAACGCCACGCTGGCGGCCGGCGTCGATGGCCTGGTGCTGGCCAACGCCATCACGACGACCGCGACCGGCATCGTCGATTCGGGTCCGGGCGTGTTCACGCTCAACGGTGATATCTTCGGCCCCGGCTCGATCTCGCAGGTCGGCACCGGCAATCTGGTGCTGAACGGCAACAACAGCTTTGTGAACCTGGGCATCAACCAGGGCACCGTGACCGTCGGCACCGATACCGCCGCAGGTGCTGGCAGCATCAACATCAGCGACAACGCCACGCTGGCGGCCGGCGTCGATGGCCTGGTGCTCGCCAATTCCATCGCAACGGCGGCCAACGGCCTCGTCGACAATGCCGGCTTCATCTTCACGCTCGACGGCAACATCTATGGGCCCGGCTCGATCAGCTCGATCGGCACCGGCACGCTGGTGCTGAATGGTGACAACAGCTTCACCAACCTCGGCATCAACCAGGGCATCGTCCAGGTCGGCAGCGACACGGCGGCGGGCATCGGCGCGATCGCCATCAACGACAACGCCACGCTGCAATCGGGTGCCGCGACGGTAACGCTGGCCAACACGGTCGAAACCACCGCCAACGGCCTCGTCAACGCCCGTGATGGTGAAGTGCTGACGCTCGATGGCAATGTCATCGGCGCCGGGTCGATCTCGCAGATCGGCCTCGGCACGCTGGTGCTGAATGGTGACAACAGCTTCACCAACCTCGGCATCAACCAGGGCACCGTTCAGGTCGGCAGCGACACGGCGGCGGGCATCGGCGCCATTGCCATCAACAACAACGCCACGCTGCAGTCCGGCGCCGCAGCGGTGACGCTGGCCAATGGCGTCGAAACGACCGCCAATGGCCTTGTCAACGTCCGCGCCGGCGAAGTGCTGACGCTCGACGGCAATGTCATCGGTGCCGGCTCGCTGTCGCAGGTCGGGCCGGGCACGCTGGTGCTGAATGGCGACAACAGCTTCACCAACCTCGGCATCAACAACGGCACGGTCCAGGTCGGTAGCGACACGGCGGCGGGCATTGGTGCGGTCGCCATCAACAACGGCGCGACGCTGCAGTCGGGTGGCGCAGCCATCACGCTCGCCAACACGGTCGAAACCACGGCCAATGGCCTTGTCAACGTCCGCGCCGGCGAAGTGCTGACCTTGAACGGCCAGGTCATCGGCGCCGGCTCGATCAGCCAGGTCGGCCTCGGCAACCTCGTGCTCAACGGCGACAACAGCTTCCGCAACCTGGGTATCAACCAGGGCACGGTGACTGTCGGCACCAACACGGCGGCCGGCATCGGCGCGATCGCCATCAACAACAATGCAACGCTGGCGGCGGGTGTCTCCGGTCTGGTGCTGTCGAACGCCATCACCACGACGGCGAACGGCATCGTCAATTCGGGCCCGGGTGTCTTCACGCTCAACGGCACCATCAACGGCGCCGGGTCGATCAGCCAGGTCGGCACCGGTAACCTCGTGCTGAACGGCAACAACAGCTTCATCAACCTGGGTATCAACCAGGGCACGGTGACTGTCGGCACCAACACCGCGGCCGGTGCCGGTGGCATCGCCATCAACGACAACGCGACGCTCGCCGCCGGCGTGTCGGGCCTGGTGCTGGCCAATGCCATCACCACGACCGCCAACGGCCTCGTCAATTCGGGCGCCGGCATCTTCACGCTGGATGGCAACATCAGCGGCGCTGGTTCGATCAGCCAGATCGGCACCGGCAATCTGGTGCTCAACGGCAATAACAGCTACCGCAACCTCGGCATCAACCAGGGCAAGGTCACGCTCGGCACCAATACCGCCGGCGGCATCGGTGCCATTGCCATCAACAACAATGCGACACTGGTCGCCGGCGCCAACATCACGCTGGCCAACCAGATCGTGTCGACGGCAACCGGCTTCATCGATACCGGCGCCTTCACGACGACGCTCAACGGCGTCATCAGTGGCGCCGGCAGCCTGACCAAGCAGGGCAGCGGCAACCTCATCGTCAACGCCGTCAACACCATCACCGGGCCGACGACGGTCACGGGTGGCAGGCTGTCGGTGAACGGCTCGCTGGCCAACTCGGCTACCACGGTCCAGACGGGCGCCACCATCGGCGGCACCGGCACGGTCGGCACGCTCGTCGTCCAGTCGGGCGGCACGGTGGCGCCGGGCAACGCTGGCGTCGGCACCCTGTCGGTCAATGGCGCGCTCACGCTCGCCGCCGGTTCGACCTATCAGGCCGAAATCAGCGGCCCGACGGGCGACCGCATCACGGCCAGCGGCCCGGCGAGCATCGCCGGCAACCTGGTGGTCACCAACACGACGCCGGTGAACGCGGGGGCGAACTTCAACTCCAGCTACATCCTGCTGTCATCGAGCGCACGCACCGGCACCTTCGCCACCGCGGCGCTGGGCAATTACGGCAATATCTTCAACCCGACGCTGGAGTATACCGCGACCTCGGTGATCCTGCGCCTGGCGCCGAATTCGCTGGTGACCATCGCGGGTGGCACGCTGACCGGCAATCCGCTGGCCGTGGCCAACGCCTTCGATGCGGCGGTGCGTGCCGGTTACAATCCGCAGCCGTTCTTCGCGCTCTACACCCAGGGGGCCAACCTGCCGAACGCGCTCAGCCAGCTTTCGGGCGAACTGCACAGTGCCGAACGCCGGGTCCTGCTCGAAGACACGCGGGTCGTGCGTGAAGCCGCCTTTGACCGCCTGAATGCCGGGCTGTCGGCAATCAGCGGCGCCCAGTCGGTGACCACCACCGATGGTGAGAAGGCAACAACCTTCTGGCTGCGGGCGGCCGGTTCGTGGGGCAAGGCCAATGGCGATGCCATCGGCAGCCGCTTCGAAACCGAACAGCGCGGCGTGCTGACCGGCATCGACTTTGCACAGAATGGCTTCAAGGTCGGTGCGATGTTCCACTACACGCACACCGATCTCGACTTCGACAGCCTCGGCAAGTCGAAGCTCGAATCGACCGGTGGCGCCCTTTATGCCGGCTATCGCCAGCCCGGCCAGGGCTTTGCGGTCGGCCTCGGCGGCTCGGTCGCTGGCAACAAGGCAAAGGGATCGCGGGCCATCACGGCGCCGGGTCTGCAGCAGACGTTGACCAGTTATGTCAGCGGCACGACCTATCAGATCTTCGGCGAAGTCGCCTATGATCTGGTCCCCGGTGATGCAATCCGCGCCGAACCCTTCGCGCGTGTTGCCCATGCCCAGGTTCGGTCGGGTGACTTCACCGAAGTCGGCGGCATTGCTGCGCTCGTCGGCAAGGGCCAGCGCAACGACCTGACCGTGGTCGATGCCGGTGTCCGCGGCGCCATCCAGAGCGGCATCGCCGATATCAGCGTCTCGGCCGCCTGGCATCGCACCAGCGGGGATCTGACCGGTCTGACTTACACCTCGATCACCGGCCTCAACAGCGAAGCCGGCATCCGCGCCGCGGCGCTCGATCGCGATGCGGTCGCCGTCGAAGCCAAGGTCGACTTCTCGCTGACCCAGCGCATCAAGCTTGGCGCCGGCTACAGCGGCGTGATGGGTGGCAACAACACCGACCATGGTGCACGGGCGACCCTGACCGTCGGGTTCTGATCGCACAACCTGCTGAATTGATTGCGGCAGCGTTCCCCCGGGGGCGCTGCCGTTTTCATGTGCGGCACCGCAGGCGTTGACGCCCCGCCGCGCCGGCCCTAGCCGCTGCACCATGAGCTTTTATTCCGACAACGCCGCCGCCCCGTGCCCCGAAGTGCTCGCCGCCATTGCCGCGGCGGTGCCGGCTGTGCCCTCGGGCTATGACGGCGACGCCATTTCGGCCCGGCTCGATGCGGCCTTTGGTGCGCTTTTCGGCCATCCCTGCACGGTGCTGCCTGTTGGCACCGGTACCGCCGCCAATGCGCTGGCGCTGGCGACGATGGTTCCGCCCTATGGCGCCATCGTCTGCCATCAGGAGGCGCATATCCAGGTCGATGAGTGCGGCGCGCCGGGGTTTTTCACCGGCGGCGCGGCGCTGATGCTGGTGCCGGGCGCGGCAGGCAAGCTGACCGTCGATGGCATCCGCACGGCGCTGCTTCCACACCGCGGCGATGTCCACCAGGTCCAGGTGCGGGCGCTGTCGCTGACCCAGGCGACCGAATCGGGCACGGTTTACACCCCGGCCGAGCTGGCGGCACTTGGCGCCCATGCCAAGGCGCAGGGCTGGCGCGTACACCTCGATGGCGCACGCTTCGCCAATGCCGTCGCGCATCTTGGCTGCCACCCCGGCGACATCAGCTGGCGCGCCGGCGTCGATATCCTTAGCTTTGGTACCATCAAGAATGGCGGCCTGTCGGCCGAAGCGCTGGTGGTGTTCGCGCCCGATTTGGTTGCCGACCTGCGCTTTCGCCGCAAGCGCGCCGGGCAGATGCCGAGCAAGGGCCGCTTCATCGCCGCGCAATTGCTGGCGATGATCGAAGGCGGCACCTGGCTGCGCAACGCCGCCGCCGCCAACGCCGGGGCGCGTGCCATTGCCGCCGCCGCCGGCGACCGGGTCATGCACCCCGTCGAGGCCAACGAGGTGTTCCAGCAACAGCACCCCGGCGAACCCGAGCGGCTGCGTGCCGCTGGCCTGGGGTTCTACGATTGGGGCGCTGCTGGCTCAGGCGAGGCACGCTTCGTCGTCGCCTGGGATACGCCGCAATCGGATATCGATACCCTCACCGCCCTGCTGCGCTGATCCGCATGGCAGCCGGGGGGCAGGCGACACCAGCGACGGCCGGCGCGTTCACCCCGCGGCTGCTGGTCTATTTCGTCATCATCACCGTCATCTGGGGATCGACCTGGCTTGTCATCAAGACGCAGCTCGGTGTCATCCCGCCGTCGTGGGCGGTGGCCTATCGGTTTCTGCTCGGCGGCAGCGTCATGCTGGCGGTGTGCCTGGTGCGCGGCAAGTCGTTGCAGATCGGCGCTGCCGGGCATCGATTCGCGCTGATCAACGCGATCATGCAGTTCGTGCTCAATTTCAATCTTGTCTACCGCGCCGAGGAACATGTCACCTCGGGGCTGGTGGCGCTGAGCTTTGCACTGCTGATCGTCCCGAACGCGCTGCTGTCGGCGGTATTCCTCGGGCAGCGCATCACGATGGGCTTTGCGCTGGGCAGCATGATCGGCATCACCGGCGTCGGGCTGATGTTCGCCCGCGATCTGATGGCGCCGGGCCTCGATGGCGGCGCCGTTGTGCTGGGGCTGGCGCTGGCGATCGGTGGCGTGCTCAGCGCCAGTGTCGCCAATGTCATGCAGGCCAGCCCGGTGGCGCGTTCGCTGCCGGCGGAGGGCGGGCTCGCCTGGTCGATGGCCTATGGCGGGGTGATGAACGCCGCGATAGCCTGGGCCACCACCGGGCCGCCGGTTGTCGATACGTCGCCGGCGTTTCTTGCCGGGCTGGTCTATCTGGCCGTCGTCGCATCGGCAGTGGCATTCAGCCTCTACTACGCAATCATACGGGCGGTCGGGCCGGGCAAGGCGGCGTACAATGGCGTCGCCGTGCCGCTGGTGGCGATGGGCCTGTCGACGCTGTTCGAAGGCTATCGCTGGTCGCTGCTGGCGGGAGTGGGTGGGCTGCTCGCCATCATCGGTTTGATCATGGCGTTGCGCAGCCGCAGTTGAAAGGGCCGACGCCGTCGCGCCCGAGGAGCGCAGGCCGTGGCACAGAGTTGCAGTGAATGTGGCGTCCGCGATCGCGCCTTGTGCGCCAGCCTTGACGACGATGCGCTGGATCGACTGGGCAAGCTGGGGATGCAGCGGCGGCTGCTGCGCGGCGAAACGCTGATTCGTGCCGGCGATCAGCCTTTGGTCTGCGCCAATCTGCAATCGGGGGTGATGAAGATCTGCACGTTGACCCCGGCAGGATCGGAATCGATTGTCGGGCTGCTGTATCCCGGCGATTTCGTCGGCCGGCCTTTCGACACGAGCAGCGACCATGATATCGTGGCGCTGACCGATGTCGAACTGTGCGTCTTTCCGCGCGTCGTGTTCGAACGCACCCTCGCCGATCACCAGCGCATGGAGCATCTGTTGTTGCAGCGCACGCTGGCCGAGCTCGATCGCACGCGGCGCTGGCTGACCCGCATGGGCCGCGCCACCGCCAGCGCGCGGGTTGCGGGGTTCCTCGACGACATGGGGCGGCGGCTGGCAATGGCCGATTGCCAGCGCAGCGGCGGCGTCAGACGCGGTATGGCCTATGAACTGCCGCTCAGCCGCGGCGAGATCGCCGACCTTCTCGGCCTAACGATCGAAACTGTCAGCCGCCAGATCACCCGGTTGCGCGCCGCCGGCATCATCGGCCTGCCGGGTGGACGCGGCATCACCATCGAGAATCCGGCGGCGCTGGCGGCGGCGGCTGAGGAATACGTCTGACCGCCAGCACCCGAGCCGCCCGCTCGCGCGTTTGATCGGTATCAATGCCGGGCAGGCGGATGGGTGGCAGTGTCGACTCGTTCAATTCCTGGAAGCGGGGAACACGGCGATGAAGACAATCATGGTGCATATCGATGCGGATGACGGGCAGGCGGCGCGGCTTCAGGCGGCGTACGATCTGGCCCGGGCGTTTGGCGGCCATCTGTCATGCCTGCAGGTGACGCCCTATGCTGCCTATGCCCTGGGCGATCCGGCGATGGGGGCGTTTCCGGTTACCGCGCTGATGCAGGCGGTCGAAAAACAGCGCAAGGACGAACGCGACAGCGTGGAGACCAAACTGCGCCAGGAAGGCGTCAGTTGGGACTGGATCAGCCGCGACGGCGATACCGTCGACCGTATCGCTGAAGCCGCGCGCCTCGCCGATGTCGTGGTGATGAGCAGCGGGCCGTTCGCCCGTAACCAGGGCATTCGGGTCGGCATTACCGGTGATGTCGCCATCCATGCGCCGACGCCAGTGGTTGCGGTGCCGGCCGGCGGCCGCGGCATCGCGGTGACCGGCGCTGCGTTGATCGCCTGGGATGGATCGCAGGAAGCGGCGCGGGCGATGCGGTCGGCGCTGCCGATGCTGCGGTTGGCCGAATCGGTCGACATCCTGACCGTCGAGGAAAAACCCACCGATTTCCGGGCGCGCGACGCCGCCGCCTATCTGTCGCGGCAGGGGATCGCCGCCGAGGTCATCGAGCGCGCTGCGGGCGGCGACAGTATCGAACTGGTGATACGTCACGTCATCACCGAACGCCGGTCGGCGTGGCTGGTGCAGGGCGCCTATGGCCATTCACGGCTGCGCGAAACGCTGTTTGGCGGGGTAACGCGCGGCCTGCTCGCCGATGCGCCGGTGCCGCTGCTGCTGGCGCATTGAATCTTGTTGCCGAAAATCTGCGGCGTTTGATCCAGATCAAGGAGCGCTGACCGCGCCTGGATAATCTTTGCGTGTCGGCGGTTGGTCGCCGTTATGGGGAGGACAGCAGATGAAGCTGGATTTCGCAGAAGGCTCCACAATCGGCCCGATGGTTGCGGCGCCTGTCACGATCAAAGCCGCGGTGCCGCCACTCAGCTTCGATCTGCCGCGCTCGGTGTTGCGTCAGCTCGTGCTGGCCACGGCCGGCTATGTTGCGGTCATGGCCTTCGCCTTTCGCCAGGGAATCGGCCTCGGGCTGATCTTTGCAATCTTCGGGCTGGTGCTGGCCGGCTATTACGGGCTGCCGGTGCTGATGGCGCGCGCCAGCGGCGCGACCACCAGGGATGATCGGCGCGGTGTCTGGGGTATCGATACCGCCAGCGGGTATCTGCCGGGACGGGCAGCCTGGGCGCAGATCATGACGGTGCCATTGCTGATGCTGGGGTGGGCGATCCTCGTCGCCATCCTGCACTGACGGGCTTTTCCGGCGGCGCAGCCGGCACCCCCCGGCTCCCACCTCCTCGGGTGGCTGGTTGCGTCGACGGAATCGGAGCCGCTGCGACCGTCCCCCGTTCGCAGCGGCTTTTTTTGTCTGGCGCCAACGACAGGGGATATGTTGTCGTTTAAAAACAAGCGACAAAGTCGAGTTCGTTAATAAAACAGTAATGGATTGCCCACTGGTTCGCTTTCGATGGAAAACCTTGCAATCGTTGCGCGCCCGATGGATACTCGCATCACGGTCGCAAGAGGATCGGGCGAACATCCGTTCGCGCACAGAATCCTCGTCTGGTTCGCTCATGAACATCCGCGCGCTTGCGGAGCTTGGGGGGTTCTATGCCTGTGGCCGTTTCGTATCCCGGAGTCTATGTTCAGGAGGAATCGTCGGGCGCTCGCGCGATCGCCGGCGTCCCGACCTCGATCGCGATGTTCGTCGGCATGGCCGAACAGGGCCGCATGACCGTACCGGTCAAGCTGCAGAGCACCGTCCAGTTCGAAACCGAATTCGGCACGACGACCAGCGGCGAGCTCGCCGACCAGGTGCGACAATTCTATGTCAACGGCGGTGGCGCCGCCTATGTCTGCCGCGTCGCGCATAACGCGCTGCCGGCGGCGGTAACGTTGCGGTCTGAATCTGCCGCCGATGTGCTGCGCATCACCGCGCGCGATCCCGGCCTGCTCGGCAACATGATCCGTGCCGAGGTCGATTACGCCACCGCCTCGCCCGAACGTACTTTCAACCTGACGTTGTACCGCCGCGTCATCAAGGCCAATGGCGATCGGGCCACGGAAAAGACGGAAAGCTATGTCGGCGTGTCGATGGACCCCGCCGAAGCGCGCTTCGTCGAAACCGTCGTCAACGCCGCCAGCGCGCTGGTCACCGTCGATGTCCTGGCCGGCCCCGGCGCTGTCGGCGGTGTCTCCATCGCCGGCGGCGTGCTGCCTTCCAATGGCGGCGACGTGCAGACCGCGCTCACCGCCATCGTCAACGCCGCGGCGCGATCGCTGCGCATCAGCGTTGCCGGCAACCCGCCGGTCACCGTCGCGCTGACCGCGGTCGCCGACATCGCTGCTGCCAATGTGCCCGGCAACATCGCGACGCAATGGACGACGGACATCAATACCGCGCTGGCGGCGGCGGCGATCGCGACACCGGTGGCCGTATCGATCACCGGGACCACGCTGGGCGCGGGCGGCATTGCCGGCGGCCGGCTGCTGGTCATCACCTGCGCTGCCGGGCCGGTTGCGGTGCTGTCTGCGCCGGGCGGCGACGTGGCGACCGGGCTGGGGCTCGGCTGCGCTGCCGGCGGAATCGAAGGCGATGGCTATGGCGATATCCGGCCGGCGCCGACAGGGCTGGTATCGCGCAATGGCTCGGCAGCCGACAGTTTCGCGGCGTTTCGGGCCTTCCTCGGCTTTGCCCGCAACAGCGTAACCGGCTTCAACCTGGTCGACGACAGTGCCGATTCCCCGCATGGCGTCGGCATCCCCATCGCCATCGGCGGCTCCGAAATCATGGCCGAGGTCGCGGCATCGCGCAGCTTTGCCAATGGCCGTGCCGCAATCGACGGCATCGCCGCCGTGATCGACGCCAATGTCAGCGCGCGGTGGAGCGTCCGGCGCCAGGGCAACCGGCTGGCGCTGCTGCCGCGCTATGGCGCCGACAACACCGGCACCGCCGGCGTGCTGACGACGACCGGCGGCACCGATCTCGGCACCGGGCTGTTCGCGGCGGCCGCCAATCCGGCGAATGTCGCCGCCTATACCATTGGCCAGCCCTCGGGCATCGCCGGCACCGGCAATTTCCAGGTGGCTTCGGCGGCGGGCGACAACGGCACAAAGCCGCTGCTCGCCGAATATGCGGCGGCGTTCGCCGTCATCGCGCGTGACGTCGATCTGTTCAACCTGATGGTGCTGCCGCGCGCAGAGGGCCAGACGGATGTGGAACGCCAGGCCATCTGGGGTGCCGCCAGCGCCTTTTGCGAGCGTGAACGCGCCGTGCTGATCGTCGACCCGCCGGCAAGCTGGACCGATATCGCGCTGGCGTCGGGCGGCATCGACGCGCTGCGCATCGGCGTCGAAACGCGCAACGCCGCCGCCTATTGGCCGCGGCTGCGGCTTGCCGACGGTACAGCGACCGGCAAGATCGTTGATCCGGCGGGGTCGATCGCCGGCGTCATCGCCCGCATCGACGGCAATCGCGGCATCTGGAAGGCGCCCGCCGGGCTCGAGGCCACCATCCGCGGTGTCGCCGGTGTCGAACGCCGCATCACCGATCTCGACAATGGCGACATCAACCCAAAGGCGCTCAACGCCGTGCGGGTGTTCCCTTCGGGTGTCGTCGCCTGGGGCGCGCGCACGCTCGTCGGCTTCAACGATTCGGGCAATATCGACGACAAATATCTGCCGGTGCGCCGCACCATGCTGTATATCGAGGAAAGCCTGTACCGCGGTCTGCATTTTGCGGTGTTCGAGCCCAATGACGAACCATTGTGGGCGCAGATCCGGCTGGCGGCGGGGTCGTTCCTCAACGGCATGTTCCGCCAGGGCGCCTTCCAGGGGCGCAAGACCAGCGACGCCTATTTCGTCGCCTGCGACAGCACGACGACAACGGCGACCGACATCAACCTCGGCATCGTCAATGTCATCGTCGGTTTTGCGCCGTTGAAGCCGGCGGAATTCGTCGTCCTCACGGTCAGGCAGATCGCCGGCCAGGTGCAGATCTGAACCCCTAGTATCCGCCCCGCCGCGTCAGGGAGAAACAGACATGGCCCAGTTCAGCGTTAATCCGACCCGGATCGACCCCTACAAGAATTTCAAGTTCCGGCTGGTCTGGGATGATGAAGGCACGTTGGGGCCGATCGCCGGCATCAGCAAGGTCAGCGGGCTGAAGCGCACCACCGAAGTCGTCAGCCACCGCGACGGCGGCGATCTGTCGACAAAGCGCCATTCGCCCGGCGTTTCGGCGTTCGAACCGATCACCATCGAACGCGGCATCACCCATGATCTCGCCTTTGAAAACTGGGCGACCAAGACCTATTCGACCGCCGGCGACGGCGGCATGTCGCTGAAAAACTTCCGCAAGGACCTTATCATCGAGCTTTACAACCTTCAGGGCGTCAAGGTGCGTGCCTGGAACGTGTTTCGCGCCTGGGTGTCGGAATTCATCGCGGTGCCCGAGCTTGATGCCAATGCCAACGCCGTCGCCTTTGAAACCATCGTGCTGCAGAACGAAGGCTTCGAGCGCGATCCGGCCGTTGTCGAACCGCTCGAGACCTGACCTCCCTGATGCCGGCGGGAGGAAATCATCATGCAAGTCACCATCACAGACGGCTATGGGCGCGTCCGCCACGCGCGGCTGGCACCGGTCACCGGCAGCGACGAACTGGGGTTCGGCCCGGGTAGCAATGCCGCCGATGCGATTGCCTTGCTGCGCCGTGCCCTGCGCGGGGCCGATGGTGGCGCGCTGGACCTCGACAGCCTTGATGTCTGCCATGTCGATCGGCTGCTCGCAGCGCTCTACACCGCCATCTATGACGATCGCGCCGAATGCCGGGTCGCGTGCCCGGCGTGCCGTGCCGCGTATGAATTCACCATCCGGCTATCGGAACTGATCGCCGCGCAGGATGCCGATCGCCCGCCGCCGTGCGACGATGGCGGCTGGACGCTGCCCGATGGCAACCGGCTGCGGCCGCCGACGCTGGGTGACCTTGCCGGTGCCAGCGACCCCGGCGCAGTGCTGGCGCGACTGGTTGCCGGCGGTGTCGCGAGCGACGCTGCCACCGCCTGGCTGGAGCGCGCAGCGCCAGTCCTCAGCATCGAACTCGATGCGCCATGCCCCGATTGCGGCCATGCCACGCCGGTGCGGTTCGACCTTGCCGCCTATTTCGCCGCGCGACTCGCTGGCGAACGGCCATTTCTGTTGCGCGAAACCCATCTGATCGCCGCCCGCTATGGCTGGAGCCGTGCCGAAATCCTGTCGCTGGGCCGCGACGAACGCCGCGCCTATGCCGGCATGATCGAATCCGAACGCGCCGCCGGGGTGCGGCTGGCACGGCGCAGCGCATGAGCGGCTATCTGCAGCGGCTGTTCGATCGCGCCGCAAGCGCCGCGGTGCCGCACCCCGTGCCGGCCGGTGCGTCGCAATCGCCGATTGCAGCGGCAGACCAGCGCCTCAACGATCCCGCAATGGCCGGGCTGTTCGGGGTGATGCCGGTGGCCGAGCCCGATGGCGGGGTCGCCGAAGACCATGATGTGCCCGGCCGCGCCACGCCGCCGACACGCCGCGACAGCGCCGTTGCGTCGCCGATCACGGACCCCGCACCGCCGTCACGCCCGCCAGCGCCCTCGCCGCCAGCCGCCGCGCCCGCCGCTGCCGCTCCGGACCCCGCACCGCTACCGGCGTTTGCTGCCCCGCTGCATGCGCTGGGCCGTGTCGCGCCCGATGATCTGGTGCTTCCGGATCCGCCTGCTGACATTTTGCCCCCGACACCGGCAGCGGTGGCCGCGCCGCCGCCGCCCGCCGCCGCCGCCGTGCCCGCAGCACCAGACCCGCCTGCCGCCGTGCCCACCGTCGCCCCTGCGCCGGCACATGCGCCCGCCACCGCCGCACCGCCGCCGCCGGTTGCCGTGGCTGCGGCCTTGCCACCCGCTCCCGCGCCGGTTGCCGTCGCTGACAGCCCAGAAATGGCGCGACCGTCCCCGCAGACCGCGACGCCACCCGTATCGCCGGTACCATCCCAGCTGTTGCGCCCGCCACCGCTGCCGGCGCCGGCCCCGACGGCCGAGGCGCCGCCGCCATCCTTGCAAGCCGCAGCCACCGCGCCGCCACCGCGCCCGGCGCCCGAGCCGCAGCGGCGCGATACCGGTGAGCGGCGCGACCCGCCGCCGGCGCCGCGCCGGCCGATGACGGCGGCGCAGGCTTCGCAGATCGGGCCGCTGGTGGCAGAGCCGCGCGCCATCACGTTGTTCGGGCTCAGGCGGCGCTGATGGCCACCGCCAACCTTTTCCTCGTCACCCAGACGCTGCAGACCCTGCTCGATCTCAACGTGCGCGCGCTGCTCGTCCGTGCCGGCATGGCGCCGACTCTCACCGTAAGCGCGATGCCGCCGGAGCGCGTCGGCGCGGCGACCAGCACGCTCAACCTCCATCTCTATCATGCCATGGAGGACCCGCATTCGAAGAACGATCCGCCGCCGGGCGCCGGTGGCAACCCGGTGGCGCGGCAATCGCTGACCTTGATGCTCTATTACATCCTGACCGCGCATCATTCGGTCAATGATGTCTTCGATGCCGAAATGCAGCAGCTGCTGTTCGGCCTCGCCATGAAGACGATGCACGATTTTCCGCGGCTGACCGATGCGCTGCGGCTCTCGCCCGATGGCACGCCGCCGGTGCCGGTGATGCCGACGGCGCTCATCGGTCGCGACAACCGCTTCGATATCGCCATGCGCGCGCTGACACCCGAGGAGGCGCTGGGCTTCTGGCACGCCGATGACAGCGCGACGACACGGCTGTCCGCCTATTACGAGGTTCGCCCGGTGGTCATCGAGCCCGAGCTGCCGGTGGCGACGCGTGGCACGGTGTTCGATATCGGGCTGTTCGTCAGCGCTGGCCAGGCGCCGCGCATCGATGCCGTCGCCGGGCTGGTGCAGTTCGATCCCCCCGCCGCCACCGGCATCGGGGCGCAGCTTATCGAAACCGCGCCGGCGCGCGCCACGCTCGCCCCCGGGCTGGCAGCGGGGCCGGTCAACCGCATCACCGTGCGCGGCACCAGCCTGTCGGGCGATGGCCGCCGAGGCAGCGCGCGCATCGTCCTGCGCTCGCCGCGCTGGCAGGCGCTGGCGCTGCCGGTACGCGCCGCGCGCATCGATCCGGGGCTCAACCCAGCCTGGGCGGTCGCGACCAGCAGCGGCGAGGCGCGCTTCGAGATGCAGCCGAGCCTCGACGTCGCCGATGGCGGCGCCCCGCCGGTCAGCCTCGAGACCACACCCGGCCTCTATACCGTGGCGATCGAGACGACGCGCACCGCCACCACGCGCAGCGGAGTCACCCGGACGACGCGGCAGGAAAGCAACCAGGTCGCCTTTTCGCTGGGTGCGCGCATCGATCATGCCGATCCGCCCGACGGCCAGGGCCGGATCACTGTCAGCGTCGTCAATCTGTTCGACATGCTGGCGCCCGACATCGACGCGCTGTTTGCCGTCGATGGTGAAATCTATGTCGAAGCTACGGGCTTTCCCGGCCCGCCGGCGGCCAATCGCGGCCGTTTCGTGCGCCGCGCCGGCGGAATCGAGTTCCAGCCGCTGTTCGACATTGCCGAGCCCGGCAGCCACCCGGTCCGGCTGGTGATCAATGGCGCCGAATCGCAGCCCTTCTGGATCACGACGCCATGACAGCCCCCCAACCGACCGCTGCCGAACTGATCGCCATCGCCGTGCGCGCCCGGCTGATGCGCCGGCTGGCATGGCTGGCGGTGTGCACCGGCGACGACGATGCGGCGGCCGAGGCACTATGGCAGGCCACCCAGGCGGCGGGCGAGGAGGCCGAGGCGCTGGCGTTGCTCGCCGGCGATGCAGGCGCCGCCTGGGCGCGGCTGGTGACGCGCTTTGCGCTGGCACCCGCCGAACAGGCGCTGTTGCAATTGGCGGTCGCGATCGCTGTCGAACCGGCGCTGGGGCCGCTGGTCGCTGCGGCGCAAGGGTCGACCCGCGCGCTGCCCGGCGAAGCGCTGGTGAAGCGGCTGCACGGCCTGCCGCCACGGCCGATCTGGCGGCCGACGGGCGCGCTGGCGATGTGGGCGCTGGTTCGCGCCGGCCGCGAGGCACCGGGGGCGGCGCTGGAATATGAAGCCGATCCGCGCATCGTCGACTGGCTGTTCGGCGCTGTCTCGCTCGACCAGGCGCTGGTGCTCGGGGTCGAGCCTTTGGCGGCCGGCGACGTGCCGGGTGATTGGCCGGTCACCGCCACCGCCGCCAGACTGGCGCGCGCTGTCGGGGGCGGTGCTGCCCGGCTGGTGGTCGAGGCGCGGTCCGGCGCTGGCCGGCGGCAATTTGCAGCGGCGGTGGCGCGGGCGCTCGGCCGCGACGCGCTTGCCGTCGATCCGGTTGTGCTGGCCGGCAGTGACTGGGCTGAAAATTTCATGCGGCTGCAACGCTTTGCGCTTTTTGCCGATGTGGCGCTGGTCTGGCGAGCGGGCGCGCCGGACTGGCCGGGCAAGATTCCCCTCGCGCCGCTGCAATGCGTCTGCGTCGATGATGGCGGTGCGCCGCCGGCGCGTGACGGCGTCACCGATATCGTCGTGCGGCTGCCCGAACCGGGCATCGCTGCCAAGGCCGCGCTGTGGCGGCGGCTGGCGCCGCAGCTTGCCGATGCCGATGCGGCAATCGCCAGCATTCCGGGCCTTGCCTTTGGCGACCTGGCCCATGCAGCGCGCGCGCTGCCCGAAAACATTGGCGAAGCGACCGCGCATCTGCGTGCGCTGGCGCGATCGCGCATGCAGGGCATCGGCCGCGTTGTCGATCCCGCCTACGACTGGGACGACCTGGTGCTCGACGAAAGCGTTGTCGCGCAGTTGCGCCGCCTCGCCTTCGAGGCACGCACACGCGCAAAGCTGCTGGCGGACCCCGACAGCGCGCGGCAGTTCGCCGGCGCCGCGGCGCTGACAGCGCTGTTTGCCGGGCCACCCGGCGTCGGCAAGTCGATGGCGGCGCAGGTCGTCGCCCGCGATCTCGGCGTCAACCTGCTCGTCGTCGATCTCGCCGCGACCACCAGCAAATACATCGGCGAGACCGCCAAGAACCTGTCGCTGGCCTTTGCCCGGGCGCGGGCGGCCGGCGCCGCGCTGATCTTTGAAGAAGCCGATGCGCTGTTCGCCCGGCGCACCGACGTCAAGGATTCGACCGATCGCCATGCCAATGCCGATACCGGGCACCTGTTGCAGCTGATGGAGGCGCATGACGGTATCGTCATCCTGTCGACCAACCGCCGCGCCAACCTCGATCCGGCCTTTACCCGCCGCATCCGCCACCATGTCGAATTCCCGCGGCCGCGCGCCGCCGAACGCGCGCGAGTCTGGGAACTGGCGATCGCAGCGCTGGGTCTCGACAGGCCCGAGCCGGCCGCGATCGCGATGCTCGCCGAACGGCATGACCTGTCGCCGGCGCAGATCAAAAGCGCGGTGCTCAGCGCTGCCTATGCCGCGCTCGCGGAAGGCCGGACGCCCGGCTTTGCCGATTTCGACCAGGGCGCCGGCGCCGAACTGGTCAAGGAAGGCCGCAGCCCGGCCCCGCCGGCGGTGACACCGATCCGCCGCACCAGGAGTGCGCTGCGTGGCTGACACCGGCAGCCCGCTCAGCCCGCCGCTGCTGCGCGGCGCGATTGTCCAGCTGATGGAGGATCTGGGCATTGTCGTGCCCAACATCATCCCGTTCCAGTACAACCCGGCCAAGATGACGCGGAATTTCAAGCCGTGGAACCCGTTCGATGTCGATCCCGCCAAGCGCGCTGCGCCGGCGCCGAGCGCGGCGCCGTTCGACCCCGAGGAAACCTTTGGCTTCGCGCTCGAGCTCGATGCCACCAACGATCTCGAGGATGGCAATCCCATCGCCATGGCAACCGGCGTCGCGTCGCGCATTGCCGCCATGCAGAAACTCGTGATGCCGACCAAGGGCCTGCTTGGCGATCTGATCGGTGCCGCCACCGCGCTGACCGGCGGCGCCGCCGCCACCGCTTCACAGCGCAGCAAGGTGCCGCTGTCGCTGCTCATCCTCGGCCCCGGCATCATCCTGCCGGTGCGTGTCACCACCATGTCGATCGAGGTGACCGAGTTCACCGCGCTGCTCTATCCGCTGATGGCCACGGTCACCTTCGAACTGCGCGTGCTGACGCCCGAAGTCTTCAAGTGCAAGACCAGCGTCGCCAGCAGCTTTGCCAAATCGGCCTATGAGTTGACGCGGCTGCAGGAAGACGCCCTCGCCATTCTGAATTTCGCCAACGCCGCCACCGCGGCGCGTTCGATGCTGCCGTTCTGAAGGGGAAGCCATGTCGGTCTTCGACGCCAAGAGCCGCTACGTCCGCTACGCCCAGGTCACCACTGCGGTCGACCGCCGCGGCCGCAGCGTGGCGTGCGTGACGCCGGCGCAGATCCCGGAACAGGCCGAACTCGGCCGCCACCGCCTGCGCGAGGGCCAGCGGCTCGATCACCTTGCCGCGCACTATCTCGATGACGCGGCCGGCTTCTGGCGGATCGCCGCGATCAACGATGCGATGACTGTCGAGGCAGCGATCGACACGCCGCTGGTCGGCATTCCGGTGCGCAGCTAGGTTATGGGCTTCGGTCTCCTTCTGACGCTCGGCACGGCCAATGCGCCGCTGCCCGACGACAAGCTGCAATGGCTGGTCGAGGCGCGGGTGGAGATGGAGCTGTCGAAACCGGCGCGCTTTGCGCTGCGCTTCGAGGACGATATCTGCGAGGATCGCCACGAGATTGCCGATAGTGGCCTGTTTGCCAAGAACGCCCGGCTGGGGCTGTTCGTCCAGCTGGCGGGTGGGCCGGAATGCCTGGTGCTCGGCACGATTTCGAAGTTGCGGACCTCGTCGGTACTCGGCGGCCCGGGCAGTTGGGTGGAGGTGCATGGCGAAGACCGGCGGCTCGAAATGGGCCGCACCGGCGTGCAGGGCAGCTATGTCGGGCGCGCCTCGGCAGCCGTTGCCACGATCGTCGGCGCCTATGGCTTCACCCCCGATGTCCAGGACACGCTGATCGAATATGACAAACAGAAGATCCAGCTGACCCAGAGCGGGACCGATCTCGCCTTTGTCGAAGATGCGGCGCGGCGCAACAATTTCGAATTCTGGCTCGATTACGCCGTCACCACCTCGCCGACCGGCGGCATCGCCAAGGTGACCGAAACCGCGCTGTTCCGCACCTCGCCGCCGCGGGCGCAAGCCGGCGATGTCCCGCAGATCGCGGTGCTGGTGCCCGATGCGCCCAAGGTGCTGCGCGTCAACCCGCCCGCCGACGCCTGCCCCAATGTCACCAAGTTCGACGCGCGCATCAATTTCGAGCGGCCGACATCGGCGACCGGCTTTGTGACGAGCGGCACCCGCGACAACACGGTGGTGGCGCAGATCGTCGCCGATGCCACCCCGGTCGATCCGGGCAAGCCGGTGCCGGCCGGCGATCTCGACCGCAAGGCGATCATCCCGCCGCAGGTCGGCAAGGAAGAAGCGTTCCTTGCGCTCGATGCCATCGTCACCGAACAGAGCTGGTTCGTCGAGGTCGATTGCTCGGCGACCCTCGAGCAGCTCGAATTCCTCATCCGGCCGCACCAGATCGTCGAGGTGGAAAGTGCCGGCCCCGGCCTGTCGGGCGCCTATCAGGTGATGAAGGCGACGCATGTCGTCACCTCGACCGATCATTTCATGGATTTCACGCTGCGCGCCAACGGGTTGGGGAGCCGCAACTGATGGATGATGCCGCCCTTGAACGGTTGATGGAGGCGCTCGGCGGCCGCTATTTCGGCAAGTATCGCGGCCGTGTCGTCGACAACAACGACGCGCAGCGCCGCGGCAGCCTGCAGGTGCTGGTGCCGGCGGTGCTCGGCGAAACGGCGGTGTGGGCGCTGCCGTGCACACCCTATGCCGGCGCCGAGGTCGGCTTTTTCGCGCTGCCGCCGGTCGGTGCCAGCGTCTGGGTCGAATTCGAAGCCGGGCAACCCAATTATCCGATCTGGGTCGGTGGTTTCTGGCAGGACGGCGAGATCGACGCCGCCGATGCGGTGCCCGATGTGGCCTTCCTGCGCACCCCCGGCGCCACGATCCGGATCGAGGCGTCGGGCACGCTGACCATCGAAACCGAAGGCGGCGCGAAGATCACCATGACCGCGACCGAGATCAAGCTCGAGGCGGCGTCGATCAAGCACGAGGCCAATGGCGGCGCGACAACGCTCAGCGCCACCGGTTTCGATGCGATGAACGGCGCGCTGACGGTGATGTGAGGGAAAACGATGGCCAGCCCGCTCTCTGTCCTCGCCCCCGGCATTTCCGCCGGAGCGCCGGCGCTCAGCAAGATCACCGCCAATGCGCGGGTGAAGACGGCCGCCGGGCCGATCGGCGTCCTGACCGATGTCATGCAGTTCGCCCCGCCGGTCGCCACCGGCGCCTGGGTGATGGGCTGCACGCGCGTCAAGATTTCGGGGATCCCGGCAATCAGCCAGGCCGCCACCGGCGCCAGCGTCACCGTCGCCGGGCCACCGGGGCCGCCGATGCTGGTGACCATGGGCGATGCGAGGGTCGGGGGGCTATGACATGCTGACCGCGCCGCCGCTCCACGCCCTGCATTATCCGTTCGCAATCGATGCCGGTGGCGGCCGCGTTGCCGAGGAAGGCGATTACGAGGCCTATATCCGCCAGTTGATCCGCCAGGTCCTGCTGACCGCGCCCGGCGAGCGCATCAACCGCCCCGATTTCGGCGCCGGCATCCGCCGCATGGTGTTTGCACCCAATTCGCCAGAAGTCGCCAGCATGGCGCAGACCTTTGTCTACCAGGCGCTGACTCGCTGGCTGGCGACGCTGATCAAGGTCGAGGAAATCCGGGTGTCGGCGGTCGAATCGACGATGTTCGTCGACATCCGCTATGTCGTCATCCAGCGCGGCGAATCGCGGTTGCTGCGCGAAGAGATCGCGTTCTGATGCCGGAAAGCCGCCTTTCCGCGCTCTGCGACCAGACGGTGCTGACCGGCATCGATTTCATCCAGATCGTCGAACCGTTCGTGCAGACGGTGCTGCGGGTGTTCTTCGTCGTCGAATCTTCGGCGCTCGATGTGCCGCTGGTCGCCGCGGCCGCGCTGGTGGCGCCGGGGCCGGGCGACAGCGAAGGGCCAATGTTCGCCGAAACGGCACTCGTCGTCACCATCACCTCAACCGAAACAGGGCTGCCGGTGCCCGTCACCGGGCTGGGCTGGCGGATCGTGCGCAGCCCATCGGGGTTGCGTGAAACACTGGAGATCAGTGTCGCGGCGCCGGGCGATTTTGCCATCCACCGGTTGAATATCGCCAGCCCGCTGCTCGATCCGTTCTTCAACGACCGCGACTTCAGCTTCAAGCAGGGCTGCCCGTCGCTGTTCGACTGCCGCGACGATTGTGATCCTGTTGCCGAGGCGATGGTCGATTTCCCGGTCGATTATCTGGCGCGCGATTTCTGGAGCCTGCGCCGCGCGCTGCTCGATTTCGCCGCCGCGCGCTACCCGCGCTGGACCGAACGCATCGAGGCCGATCAGGGCGTCATGCTGCTCGAGATCATGGCGGCACTCGGCGACGAATTCGCCTATGCCCAGGATCGGATTGCTGCCGAACTGGCGCTCGAAACCGCCACGCAGCGCCGCAGCCGGTCGGCGCTGGCGCGGCTCGTCGACTATTTCCCCGATCCCGGCAATGCCGCAACAACCGCGCTTGCGGTGTTCGTCCGCGCTGGTGTCGGCGGTGCCTTTGCGCTGCCCGGCATGCGCGCCTGGGCGCTGCCCGAGGGGCGGCGGCCGATCCCGTTTTCGGTGCGACCGCCGCCACAGGACACAAGCGACCCGTGGCATCACGAGGCCTGGAACCGCATCGCGCTGCACCAGCCCGATGGCGCGGTGGCGTGCCTGCCCACTGGCGCTACCCACGCGTTTCTTGCCACCACCGCGCCGACGATCGCGCAGCTGCCTGTCGGTGAGCCCCTCGCCCCCGATGCCTTCTGGATCGGCCGCCGCGTCATATTGCGCAGCGCGCCTGCCGATGCCTCCGATCCGGCACGCGCTCATGCCATTACCATCACCGCCGTCAGCCATCTCGTCGACACGCTCGTGCTGACGGGCGGCCTGCCGACGCCGGTGACGCGGATCGACTGGGCGGAACCGACCCCCTGGCCGTTGCCGCTCGCCGAAACCGAGGCCTTGCTCAATATCGTCGACGTGGTCGCCGGCGAGGAAATCGTCGAGCATTTCCGCACAGGATCGGACGCAGCGCTGCTGGCACGCTATCCGGCGCTAACCGCGATCG
>JBBQKM010000003.1:0-34820 GCA_038326915.1 Sphingomonadales bacterium | reverse complement strand
ATTGCGCAGCACCTCGATCGGCAAATCCTCGTGCATCAGCAGCTTCAGCCAGTCGAGCAATTCGCTGGTCGACGGCTTTTTCTTCATGCCCGGCACTTCGCGGATATCGAAGAAGATGTTGAGCGCTTCGGCAACCAGCGTCTTCTGGATGTCGGGGTAGTGGACGCGGACGATGGCTTCCATCGTCTCGCGGTCGGGAAACTTGATATAGTGAAAGAAACAGCGGCGCAGGAAGGCGTCCGGCAGTTCCTTTTCATTGTTCGATGTGATGATGACGATTGGCCGCGCCTCGGCCTTCACGCGTTCGCCGGTTTCATAGACGTCGAATTCCATGCGATCGAGCTCGGTCAGCAGATCGTTGGGAAACTCGATATCGGCCTTGTCGATCTCGTCGATCAGCAGCACCGGCAGCTTGGGCGCGGTGAACGCCTCCCACATCTTGCCCTTGCGGATATAATTGGAAATGTCGTGGACGCGGGCATCGCCGAGCTGGCTGTCGCGCAACCGGCTAACGGCATCATATTCGTAAAGGCCCTGTTGCGCCTTGGTCGTCGACTTGACGTTCCATTCGATCAGCGGCGCATCGAAAGCATCGGCGATCTGCTGCGCCAGCACGGTCTTGCCGGTGCCGGGCTCGCCCTTGACGAGCAGCGGGCGGCGCAGCGTGACAGCAGCATTCACCGCCACCTTCAGATCATCGGTGGCGACATAGCCCGAGGTGCCCTGGAAACGCATCGACATGTATGTAGAAGCCCTTGCTTGACGTTTCGGTCAGGCTAGAGGCGGCAGCGGTTCAGGGCAACTAGCGATAGACGTATGTCACGACGCTCTTTTCGCCGCCAGGGAAGCCGAACATCGTGCCGGCCGAATCGGCGCTCTGGCTGCTCAGTTTCGGCTTCCCGCTGCCATCGAGCCGGTATTCGCTGACCTGTTCAAAGCTGCTGACCTTGATCAGCAGGTTCATCCGGAACGACTCGCGCGCGGTGACCTTGACGCGTTCGACCCAGGGCACGCCATCGCGCAGCGCCAAGGTCAGCTCGGCCTGCAGATGGCTCGAAATATCGGCGCTGTCGGTGCGCACCGATCCCGCTGGCAATTTGGGGATCTTCAGGACCGTGCGGCCCTGCGCATCAGTGTCGCTGTCGGTCGCCGCCGCGATCAATTCCGCCATGCGATGATAACCCGGCACCGGCATGGTGGCGGCGAGCTTTTCGGCCTCCTGACGCTGTTCGGCGGTCGGCTTTTGGCCGTCGACGGCGAGCAACGTCCAGCGGCGCCCATCCCAACGCTCGGTCTTGTCGATCTTCGTCACCGAACCGCCGCCGCTGCGGACCGATTTCGTGGTGCGAACGAATTTCACAGCAGTCGCGGGCATGCCGCGCGCATCGGCAATGATGCGCTCGCGCAGCTGTTCCGACACCGGAGCACCGGGCAGGGGGGCACCGACAATCAGCAAGGTGACGGGCAACAGACGCAGAATCATGCGTTTCATCGGCATCGCTTAGCCATGGGGAGGATGGCCGGCAAGTGAACGAAATATGGCAGGCCGCAAGGATGCACCCGCTGGATCCGCTTCCGGCAGTCCGGCCCGGCGTCGACTTCTTTAGCGCAGGATCGTGTAGGCGATCTCGGTCCGGGTCGTTCCGGCCTTGCCGAATTGCGCCCCGGTCAGCGTCTGGACGCTGCGGGCCAGTGCCGGCCGGCCACCCGGGCCAAGCCGGTATTCATTGATGACTTCGAACGCATCGAGCTTGGCGACCATGAAGAACGACAACGGCTTGGGCAGAAAGACACGCAGGCGCGAAATATAGGGGACCGGGCCACTGGTATCGACGACGGCATCGGCCATCAGGTCACCAGAAATGTCCTTGCCGACATTTATGCTGCCCTTTGGCAAGCCGCTGATGCGATAGACGGTGCGGCCCTGGGCATCCGGCAGGCGCGCCGCACCGACCTTCAGAAAGTCGGCGAGACGGTGATAGCCGGGCACCGGCTTGCCGGCGCTCGCCTTGCGATAGTCGGCAAGCTCGGTCGCACTTGCGGGTTGGCCATTCATCGTCACCAGCGTCAGTTGCCGCCCATCCCAGCGATCGGCCCTGACTTGCGTGACCGCCGCGGCCTCCTTTTCCTGGCTGGTGGATTTGACGGTGCGTTCAAAGGCGATCGATGCGGGACCGACCGCGCGGGCGCCGGCGATCACCTTGTCCAGCACGGGATCAGGCGCCGGCGCTGCCGCGGTTGCCAGCAAGAGGGGGATAACGAAAAGGGAAGGGCGCATGCCCCTCCCTTAACGATCGTTTCGTGTCTTGCAAACGCAATACAGCAGGTGCGACGATCAGACGTCGAGGAAGCTGCGCATCTTGCGGCTGCGTGACGGATGCTTGAGCTTGCGCAGGGCCTTGGCTTCGATCTGGCGGATACGCTCGCGCGTCACACTGAACTGCTGGCCGACCTCTTCCAGCGTGTGATCGGTGTTCATGCCGATGCCGAACCGCATGCGCAGCACACGTTCCTCGCGCGGCGTCAGCGACGCGAGGACGCGAGTGACGGTTTCCTTGAGGTTGGCATGAATGGCGGCATCGACGGGAATGACGGCATTCTTGTCCTCGATGAAATCACCCAGGTGCGAATCCTCCTCGTCGCCGATCGGCGTTTCGAGGCTGATCGGTTCTTTGGCGATCTTCATCACCTTGCGCACCTTTTCGAGCGGCATCGACAACCGCTCGGCCAGTTCCTCGGGCGTCGGTTCGCGGCCGATCTCGTGGAGGATCTGCCGGCTGGTCCGCACCAGCTTGTTGATTGTCTCGATCATATGGACCGGGATGCGGATCGTCCGCGCCTGGTCGGCGATGCTGCGGGTGATCGCCTGGCGGATCCACCAGGTCGCATAGGTGCTGAACTTGTAACCGCGGCGATATTCGAACTTGTCGACCGCTTTCATCAGGCCAATATTGCCTTCCTGAATAAGATCAAGGAATTGCAACCCGCGGTTGGTATATTTCTTGGCGATCGAGATGACCAGGCGCAGGTTCGCTTCCACCATTTCCTTCTTGGCGATCCGCGCTTCGCGCTCGCCCTTCTGGACCATGTTGGTGATGCGGCGAAACTCGCCCAGCTCGACTCCGGTGGCGTCGGCGATGCTGGCGATTTCGCGGCGAATGGTGTCGACGCTTTCGACTTCGCTGCTGGCAAACGCCGCCCATTTCTTGTCGATACCAGCAACGCGCGCCATCCAGCCGTCGTCGAGTTCATTCCCCATATAGTCGTCGAGGAAGCTCTTGCGGTTGATCTTGTGCTTGTCAGCCAGCTTCATCATCTGGCCGCCCAGCGTCAGCAGGCGCCGGTTCTGGGTGTACAGCTGGTCGACTAGCACCTCGATCTTGTTGTTGTTGAAACGGATAGACTGGACGCCGCGGGTCAGCTCCTCGCGCAGCTTCTGATACTTGCGTTCATCGGCCGCCGGGAACGCGGTGCTGGCATTGAGCGCCGTCAGCCGGGTTTCCTGCAACTTGAGAAACTTCTTGTAAGTCGCGGTAATCTCTGCAAACTTCTCAAGCGCAGCCGGCTTCAGCACCTCTTCCATCGCCGCCAGCGACAGCGTCGTGTCTTCCTCGTCGTCGTCGGGGATCGCCGGCTTGCCGTCGGGGCGCATGCGCCGCTCGGTCATGCCGTCTTCCTCGTCGGGGGCAGCGGCCTCCTCGGCGGGTTCCTCGTCATCCTTGAACTGCACGGTCGGCAGGTCGCTGCCTTCGGTCGGCTCGCCATTCTCGTCGGTGGCAGCTTCGGCCGGGTCCTTCGCGAGCATGGCTTCGAGATCGAGGATCTCGCGCAGCTGCATGCGGCCTTCATTCAGCGCATTCGACCATTCGATCATCGCGGTGAATGTCATCGGGCTTTCGCACAACCCGGCGATCATCGTGTTGCGGCCGGCTTCGATACGCTTGGCGATGGCGATTTCGCCTTCGCGGCTGAGCAGTTCGACGGCGCCCATTTCGCGCAGGTACATGCGCACCGGATCATCGGTACGATCGAGCGGCGCCTTGACGACCGCGACGGCGGGGGCGGTGCCCAGGTCGCCTTCGACAGCTTCCGGCTCGTCTTCGTCATCTTCGGCGCGGGCAGGTTCGGCGCCATCGTCGGCGGGCTCGTCATTCTCGATGATGTTGATGCCCATTTCCGACAGGGCAGCCATCACGTCCTCGATCTGCTCGCTGGACATCTGGTCCTGCGGCAGTGCCTCGTTGAGCTCGTCATAGGTGATGTAGCCGCGCTTCTTGGCACGGGCGAGCAGCTTCTTCACCGAGGCTTCGTTGAGATCCAGCAGCGGCGCATCATTGCCGTCGGCCTTGGCTTCCGGTTCGGATGCCGCGTTCGCTTTTGCCATTCTTTGCTTCCCTTGTCCGTCGAGCGTCTGCTGCGCTTTCCGGCGAATCATAATGCCTTTAGTCGTCGCGTAACGATTCCGCCAGCCGCATCATCGCCGAATCGATCTCGACGCGCTCGGCAAGCAATGCCTGTTGGCGTTCGAAATCACCGTCTTCGAGGCTCGTCCGGAAATGCGCCGTCGCCGCCGCCAGTTCCTGTTCGATCCTGGCGCGCGCCGAAATCGTATCGACCATCATGCCGAAATCGCGAGACGCGACGCCCAGCGGTGTCTCCGGCCGCGTGAACGAAAATCGCAGGCGGTTGGATTTGCGTGTCGATTCGGCCAGTTCGCCAAGGCCTCTGGACACGAGATCGTGGCTGAGGGCCGCGCTTTCAAGGTCCGGCTGCATCGCCAGTGCCGAAAGTATCGCATCGCGAAGCCGCGCCTGGCGGGGATCGGACAGCGGCAACGCCGCCAGCGCCTCGCCGTGGCGGTCGGCCAGCCCCGGATGCGTGAGCAGGGCCGCAAGCAGCGCGGTAACCTCGCCGCTGGCCGCCTGGCCGCCCAGCCCGCGCGATCGCAGGGCAGGGGAGGCGCCCGTCACCGGCGGGACGAACTTGGCGCCACGCACATAGGGCTGGCGTGCCGGCCGTTCGGGGCGCGCGAGGTAGAGCGCATCGAAACGCGCGGCGAGGTCGGCGGCGTAAAGCGACCGTACCGAGGCGTCGGCAATGGCATCAGCATGCGCCTTCAAGCGCTGGCGGACGGCGGCGCGGCGTTCCGGTGTCGTCGTGTCCTGGCCCGTGGTTTCGCTGGCCCACAGATAATCGATCAACGTCTGTGCCGCCGCCAGCACTGTCTCGAACGCCGGCGCGCCGCCGCGTTTCACAAGGTCGTCGGGGTCCTCGCCCGGCGGCAGCGTCGCAATGCGCAGTGATTTGCCCGGCGCCAGCAGCGGCAGCGCGCGCAAACAGGCGCGCAGCGCGGCGCGCTGCCCGGCACCATCGCCATCGAAGCATAGGATCGGTTCGTCGACCTGGCGCCACGCCAGCGCCAGTTGCGCCTCGGTCATCGCAGTGCCGAGCGGTGCGACGAGTTCCTTGATACCCGACTGGGCGACGCCGATGACATCCATATAGCCCTCGACGACAACCAGCCGCCCGGACTTGTGCGCCACCGCCCCGGCACGATCGAGATTGTACAGCTGTCTGCCCTTGTCGAAGAGCGGCCCATCAGCCGAATTCAGATACTTGGGCTGGATATCTCCCAACGCACGTCCACCAAAACCGACCACCCGACCGCGCCGGTCGCGGATCGGAAACATCAGCCTACCGCGGAAACGGTCATAGGTCTGGCCGTCGTCGCTGCGCCCGAGCAACCCGGCTTCGACCAGCTTGTCCTCACCGGCGTCCTTGAGCGCAGTCTTGAGCGCAGTGCGGCTGTCGGGCGAAAAGCCCAGCGCGAAATCCTTGATCATCGCGGCCGACACGCCGCGTCGATCGAGATAGGCGCGTGCCTCCGTGCCAGCCGCCGATTTCAGCTGTGCCTGGAACCATTCCGCCGCGCGGCTGGCGAGCGATTGCAGCGTGTCGGCAACTTCGGCGCGCGCCCGCGCCTCGGGGCTTTCGCTCGGCACTTCCATGCCGGCCTGGGCTGCAAGCTGCTTGACCGCATCGATGAAGCCCATGCCTTCCTGTTCAGTGAGGAAGCGGATGACATCGCCATGCGCGCCGCAGCCGAAACAGTGATAGAAGCCCTTGTCATCGTTGACGTAAAAGCTTGGCGTCTTTTCGTTGTGGAACGGGCAGCAGCCTTTCCATTCGCGCCCGGCACGGGTCAGCTTGACGCGCCGGCCGACAACCGGGGCGAGGGGGACGCGAGCCCGCAGCTCGTCGAGAAAGGCGGGGGGCAGGCTCAACCGGCCAGCGCCACCTTAACCATCGCGCCGGCGGTGCCCATGTCGATCTGCCCGGCAAAGCGCTCCTTCACCAGCGCCATCACGCGTCCCATGTCCTTCACCGATGTCGCACCCACTTCGGCGACGATCTCGCGGATTTTCGCCTGTGCCTCGCCCGATGACATCTGCGCCGGCATGAAGCCTTCGATCACACCCAGTTCGGCGCGTTCGGCATCGGCGAGTTCGTGGCGATTGCCGGCGACGAACATCTCGATCGATTCGCGGCGCTGCTTGGCCATTTTCGACAGCACCTCGGCAATCATCACATCGTCGCTGGCCGGCGGCGTGCCGACGCGAAGCTCGATATCGCGGTTCTTGATGGCCGAACTGATCAGGCGCAACGTGCCGGTGCGCACCGAATCCCCAGCCTTCATGGAAGCAATGGTGGCAGCCTTGATATCGTCGCGAAGCATGTTCGAATTCCTGTTTGTGCAATCAGCGAGCCTAGCCGTTGCACGCCAGAAAGAATAGATTGACGAAGCGCAAACCCGCCCCTAACTCGCCAGCCGTTTGAGCCCCAAACAGCAGGCGAGAAGCCCAACCCCAAAGGATCCTCCATGGCCGTTGCGCCCGCGCCCGCCCAACCCAAAGGCGCGACGGGCGTTTTGGTTCTGGCCGATGGTTCCGTCATCTGGGGAAAGGGCTTTGGTGCCGAAGGCGTTGCGGTTGGCGAAGTGTGTTTCAACACCGCGATGACCGGGTATCAGGAGGTGATTTCCGATCCCTCCTATGCCGGGCAGATCATCACCTTCACCTTTCCGCATATCGGCAATGTCGGTTCGAACCCCGATGACATCGAATCGCCCAATCCGCATGCGCTCGGCTGTGTGGTGCGCGAGGCGATCACCCCCGCCGCATCGTTCCGGTCGACGCGCAATTTCGATGACTGGATGCGCGCATGGGGCCGCATTGGCATTTCGGGCGTCGATACCCGCGCGCTGACCAAGCGCATTCGCATGGGCGGCGCGCCGAACGCGGTGATCGCGCACAATCGCGCCGGCAGTTTCGACCTGAAGGACCTGATGCGCCAGGCCAAAGGCTGGCCGGGGCTGCTCGGGATGGATCTCGCCTCGGTCATCAGCACGACGCAGAATTACAGCTGGGACGATGGCCTTTGGACGCTGCAGGATGGCTATGCCGTGCACAGCGGCAACCCCGACGGCCCGCACGTCGTCGCCATTGATTACGGCATGAAGCGAAACATCCTGCGCAACCTCGTCGCCGCCGGCGCGCGGGTGACGGTGGTGCCGGCGATGGCAAGCTATGACGAGATCATGGCGTTGCGGCCCGACGGCATTTTCCTGTCGAATGGCCCCGGCGACCCGGCGGCGACGGGCGTCTATGCAGTGCCGACGATCCAGAAGTTCCTAAACGACAGTCTGCCGCTGTTCGGCATCTGCCTCGGCCACCAGTTGCTCGGGCTGGCGGTCGGTGCCCGGACGATCAAGATGCAGCAGGGCCACCGTGGCGCCAACCACCCGGTCAAGCGGTTGAGCGACGGCCGCGTCGAAATCACCTCGATGAACCACGGCTTTGCCGTCGAGACCGAAACGCTGCCCGACAATGCCCGGCCGACGCATATCTCGCTGTTCGACGGCTCGCTTGCGGGGCTCGAATTGACCGATACGCCGGCCTTTTCGGTACAATATCATCCCGAGGCGAGCCCGGGACCGCAGGACAGCAAATATCTGTTCGAAAAGTTCGTCGCTTCGCTGGAGAAGGGCAAATGACGGCTATTGACACCAAGCGGTTAGCCGAGGAACTTGAAGCCAATGAGGAAGTGCTGCTGGCACTTGCTGCGAATGGCGACATTGCCGAGCTGCCCCGCACCATCGACGTGCATTTCAAGGGCGCGCAGGACGATATCGAGGCGCTGGCCGAAGACGCCCAGAGCCTTGGCTTCCGCTTCATCGACTTTGGTGAGTTCGAAGATGGCGACTGGGCGGCGGATTGCCATGTCGATGGCCCGGTGACCCGCGATGCCCTGAAGGCTCTCATCACCCGCGCGCTTGAAATCGAGATCAGTCACGGCGTCGAGTTCGACGGCTGGGGCTGCGCTGCCGAAACCGGATCCAACCAGTAATGCCCAAACGTACCGACATAAAATCCATCCTGATCATCGGGGCCGGGCCGATCATCATCGGCCAGGCCTGCGAGTTCGACTATTCGGGCACTCAGGCGGTCAAGGCGCTGAAGGCCGAGGGCTATCGCATCATCCTCGTCAATTCGAACCCGGCGACGATCATGACCGATCCCGAGCTCGCCGATGCAACCTATGTCGAACCGATCACGCCGGAAATCGTTGCCAAGATCATCGCCAAGGAACGCCCCGACGCGGTGCTGCCGACGATGGGCGGCCAGACGGCGCTCAACACGGCCTTGGCGCTGCATCGCGATGGCACGCTCGCGACATACAATGTCGAACTGATCGGCGCCGATGCCGAAGCGATCGACAAGGCCGAGGACCGGCTTAAATTCCGCGACGCCATGTCGAAGATCGGCCTTGAAAGCCCGCGGTCGCAGATCGCCCACAACATCGAAGAAGCGATGGTAGCGCTTGATTTCGTTGGCCTGCCGACAATCATCCGGCCAAGTTTCACCATGGGCGGCACCGGCGGCGGCATCGCCTACAACAAGGAAGAGTTCGTCAGGATCGTCACCGGCGGCCTCGATGCCAGCCCGACCACCGAAGTGCTGATCGAGGAATCGGTGCTCGGCTGGAAGGAATATGAGATGGAGGTGGTGCGCGACCGCGCCGACAACGCTATCATCATCTGTTCCATTGAGAACATCGATCCAATGGGCGTCCATACCGGCGATTCCATCACCGTCGCGCCGGCGCTGACGCTGACCGACAAGGAATATCAGATCATGCGCAACGCAAGCATCGCTTGCCTGCGCGAAATCGGTGTCGAAACAGGCGGTTCCAACGTCCAGTTTGCAGTCAATCCCAAGGACGGCAGGCTTGTTGTCATCGAGATGAACCCGCGCGTGTCACGGTCATCGGCGCTGGCATCGAAGGCGACGGGCTTTCCGATCGCCAAGGTCGCGGCGCTGCTTGCCGTCGGCTACACGCTCGACGAGGTGATGAACGACATTACAGGTGCGACGCCGGCGTCGTTCGAGCCAACGATCGACTATGTCGTCACCAAGATCCCGCGTTTTGCCTTTGAAAAGTTCAAGGGCGCCGAGCCGCTGCTTTCCACCGCTATGAAGTCGGTCGGCGAAGTCATGGCGATCGGCCGCAATTTCCAGGAAAGCGTCCAGAAGGCGCTGCGCGGGCTCGAAACCGGCCTCAGCGGCTTTGACGAGATCGAAGCCCTCGTCGGCGCCAGCCATGACGAGATCGAGGCCGAATTGAGCCGCGCCACACCCGACCGGTTGCGTGTCGCCGCCCAGGCATTGCGCGAAGGCATGACCGTCGAGCGTATCCACGAGATCGCCAAGTTCGAACCCTGGTTCCTGCGACAAATCGAGGAACTGATGCAGGTCGAGGCGCGGCTGAAGGCCGGCGACTACCCGACCGGCCCGAACAGCTTTCGCCGGCTGAAGGCCCAGGGCTTTTCCGACGCGCGCATCGGCGCGCTGACCGGCCGCAGTGAAGCCCAGGTGGCGGCCGACCGCCGCGCGCTCGGCGTCCGACCGGTGTACAAGCGCATCGACACCTGCGCCGGCGAGTTCACCGCCAAGACGCCGTACATGTATTCAACCTATGAAGCGCCGAGCTTTGGCGTGTCCGATTGCGAATCAGATCCCAGCACCGCCACCAAGATCGTCATCCTCGGCGGCGGGCCGAATCGCATCGGCCAGGGCATCGAGTTCGACTATTGCTGCTGCCACGCCTGCTTTGCGCTGCACGACGCCGGCTATGAAACGATCATGATCAACTGCAATCCCGAAACCGTGTCGACCGACTACGACACGTCGGATCGCCTGTATTTCGAGCCGCTGACCGCCGAGGACGTGCTCGAAGTGCTGCACCGGGAAATGCAGAACGGCACGCTCGCCGGTGTCATCGTCCAGCTGGGCGGCCAGACGCCGCTGAAACTGGCGCGTGCGCTGGAGGCCGCCGGCATCACGATCCTCGGCACCGCGCCCGACAACATCGACCTCGCCGAGGATCGTGAGCGCTTTGCCGATCTTATCGACCAGCTCGGCCTCAAACAGCCCGAAAACGGCATCGCCCGAAGCCGCGAAGAAGCGATCACCGTTGCCACCCGCATCGGCTATCCGGTGCTGATGCGGCCAAGTTATGTGCTCGGCGGTCGCGCCATGGAAATCGTCGAGACCCAGGCGCAGCTCGAAACTTATATTCGCGAGGCGGTGATCGTATCGGGCGACAGTCCGGTGCTGATCGATCGCTATCTGCGCGATGCCATCGAAGTCGATGTCGATGCGGTTGCCGACGGTGCCACAGTCTATGTCGCCGGCGTGCTGCAGCATATCCAGGAAGCCGGCGTCCATTCGGGCGATTCGGCGTCCTCGCTGCCGCCGTACAGCCTGTCGGCGGAGATCATCGCCGAAATCGAGCGTCAGACCAAGGTGCTCGCCGAGGCGCTGCACGTCAAAGGGCTGATGAACATTCAGTTCGCGGTCAAGAACAACGAGGTCTATCTGATCGAGGTCAACCCGCGCGCCAGCCGCACGGTGCCGTTCACGGCCAAGGCCACCGGCATCCAGGTCGCCAAGATCGCCAGCCGGGTCATGGCCGGCGAGGCGCTGGCCAGCTTCGACCTCAGCCCGCGCGGCAGCGGCGCCCATATCGCCGTCAAGGAAGCGGTGTTCCCGTTCGCGCGTTTCCCCGGTGTCGATCCGGTGCTCGGCCCCGAGATGAAATCGACCGGCGAGGTCATGGGCCTCGACAGTGATTTCGCGACGGCCTTTGCCAAGGCGCAGCTGGGGGCAGGGACGGTGCTGCCGCAATCGGGCACGGTGTTCGTATCGGTAAAGGACAGCGACAAGCCGATGATCATTCCCGCGATGCAGGACCTGCTGGCGATGGGATTCACGCTGACGGCCACCGAAGGCACTGCGCGCACGCTGGAGGCGGCCGGGCTGGCCGTGACGCGGGTCAACAAGGTCGCCGAAGGGCGCCCGCACATCGTCGACAAGATAAAGGACGGCGATATCGCCTTGATTTTCAACACGACAGAAGGCGTACAGTCGCTGAAGGATTCGGCCTCGATCCGCGGTTCGGCGCTTTATGGCCGGGTGCCATCGTTCACCACGGCGGCGGCTTCGATCGCATCTGTCGCGGCAATTGCCGCGCTGCGGCGACGCGCGCTTGATGTAAGGCCGTTGCAAGCCTATCATATCCAGCCCAAGGCGTAAGACCCCTCCGGACAGCGAAGCCCAATGCGGTGGAACTTTCACCGCAGGAAAGGCGTCTTTGAGCGACAGAAGGTTGAGTGACGAGAATGGCGACGGTCGATAAGCTGCCCATGCTGGCGGAAGGTCATGCTTTCCTGACGACGACTTTGAAGCGACTCAAGGAGATTGAGCGCCCGGAGGTTGTCGAGCAGATCGAGATCGCGCGCGCCCATGGCGACCTGTCCGAAAACGCCGAATATCATGCCGCCAAGGAACGCCAGGGCCAGATCGAGGCCCAGGTCATCGAGCTCGAGGACCAGATCTCGCGCGCCATGATCATCGACCCGACGACCTTGTCGGGCGACAAGGTCGTGTTCGGCGCGACCGTCCACCTGCTCGACGAGGACGACAAGAAGATCGTCTACCAGATCGTCGGCCACACCGAGGCCGATGCCCGGCGTGGGCGAATCAGCTATAACTCCCCGCTCGGCCGCGCGCTGATCGGGCGCCGGATCGGCGAAGAAGTCGAAGTGACGACACCTTCGGGCGATCGCTACTATACCATCGAAAGCGTCGAGTTCATCTGATGCCGGTTCGGGTTTGAAGGCGCGACCGTGAAGCCCTTCAAGCCGCCGACCCCGATTGCAACCAATATCCTGATCGGCCTATGCGTCGCCGCGCAGGCTGCGTCTTTGCTCGGCGGCGCAGCGTTCACCGACGCTCTGCACTTCAACTTCGGGCTGGTGCCGGCGCGGATTACCGCAGCGCTTGCCGGGCGCAACGATGCGCTCTCGGCGGCGGTGACGCTCTTCACCCATATGTTCCTGCACGCCGGCTGGCTGCACTTGGGGCTCAACCTGCTGTTCTTCACCTGGGTCGGCCGTTATGTCGAATGGGTGACGGGGCGGTGGGCGCTGATCGGCATCTTTGTGGCGGGTGGTGCGCTGGGCGGCATCGCGCAGGTGCTGGCCGGGCCGACGGAAACACTTCCGGTCGTCGGCGCCAGCGGCGCGATCGCAGCCGTGTTCGGTGCCTATGCCGTACTGTTTGCGCAAAGCCGGGTGGCCGCGCGCAAGGTGCTCGGGCTGACCATATCGGGCGAGACGCTGACGGCGCTGTGGTACGCCGCAACCTGGATCGGCCTGCAATTGCTCACGGCGGTCGCCTTCAACGGCGGCAACACCCAGATCGCGATCTGGACGCATATCGGCGGTTTCCTGTCCGGGCTACTGGTTGCGCGCATCTGGGGCCGCGGGCCACAGCCCCTGTAGATGCGGGCGCTGGTCTGTCATCATCTGAGCGAGGATCGTTCGGGGCTGCGGTATGAAGCCGATTGGGCGGAGCCGCCGGAACCGGGGCCAGGCGAGGTGACTGTGGCGATCACCCGCGCCGCGCTGAATTTCCCCGATCTGCTGATGCTTTCGGGCGGCTACCAGTTTCGCCCCGAAGTGCCGTTCATCCCGGGCACTGAAGGCTGTGGCACAGTCATCGCCGCGGGGCTGGGTGCGGAAGGCCTGCTCGGCCAGCGCGTGTTCGTTGGTGGGCGTGGCGGCTGTTTTGCCGAACGCACGACGGTCGCGGCGGCGACCGTGCGGCCGGTCCCTGCCGGTCTCGATGATGGCGAAGCGGCAGCCTTCACCGTCGGCGCCCTGACAGCCTGGGTCGGGCTGATGACGCGCGGGCGGTTGCAGCGCGGCGAGCGCGTGCTGGTGACCGGGGCTGGCGGCGGGATGGGCCTCGCCGCGGTCGCGTTGGCGGTGCACGAAGGTGCCGAAGTCGTGGCGGCCTCGTCGAATCCCGACCGGCTGGAACTGGCACGTGCCGCCGGCGCCCATGAAACGCTGCTGATCGACCGGGCAGCGCCGGCCCTTGCCGCGCGCGATATCGACGTCGTCTTCGATCCTGTCGGTGGCGCGCTGGTCATGCCGGCAATCCGCGCGCTGCGTCGCAACGGCCGCTATCTGATCATCGGCTTCACCGGCGGCCGCCCGGCACCATTTCCGCTCAACCGCGCCCTGTTGAAGGAAATCGAGGTACTAGGCGTTCGCGCCGGCGAGTTCGCGCGCCAGGATCCTGCCGCCGGGCGCCGACATATCGCTGCGATCGATGCCCGCGCGGCGGCGCTGCGGCCGCATATCGGGCTGACGGTGCCGCTGGCCGAGGCCGCTGACGCCTTTGCCGCCATGGCCGCCGCGACCCTGCCCGGCAAGGCTGTTATCGCAATCTGAAATACGTTCAGCCGAGCAGCGCGCGCGCTGCTGTCCCAGGCAACGGCCGGTCAAGCTGCGGCGGCAACGGATATTGCGGCAGCCTCATTGCGACCCATGCCTGCGCGGCGGCAACCTCTGCCGCCAGTGCGGTCGCAAGTGCCGTCCGCCGCGCCAGCCGATCGGCGTTGTCGAACGCCGCCGCCGGGTTCTTGGCATAGCTGCTGAATAGTGCGCTCTTGGCAATGGCAGCAGCTTCTGCGCCCGATATCGCTTGTCCGAACAGCGCCGCGGCAGCGACGATCACCGGCTGCGGTGCGGTGAACAAGGCTTCGGCATCAAGGCTCCAGGTATTGCGGAATTGCGATTGCACCGTTGCGAATATGCGAAGTTGCGCCAGCCACAAAACGGCTGCAAGCTCGGCGTCCGATGCCGGCAGCGGCCCAGCGAGCCTGGCAATCGCAGGTGCAAGTTCGGCGGTGACGCGGCGCACCCAATTGCGATGGCCATCGCTGCGCAAGACCGCCGCAAGATAGTCGGCGAGTGGGAAATACAACAGGATGGCAGGCGCTGCCGGGTCGCGCAGCAGCGCCGTCACCATGAAATTGGCGGGCACATTGGCCTTGATGACCGTCGGCGGCGCGCCCGGATAGCGGCGCGCGAGAAGCGCTGTCGCAAGGTTGATGCGCGCCTGCCAGCCTGAATCGCCTTCCGCGCCGTTTGCTGCCTCGACACCCAATTGACGCAGGGCGAAGGGCTCGCGCAGGACGAGGCCGCCATCGCTTCTGTCGAGTGCACGGGCGAGCAACGTCGAACCGCAATGCGCAACGTGGAAGATCCAGCCGGTGGCCGGTACGGGCCCGGGTGCCTGCAAATCGGCGATCGCGGCAAAGCCCGGCGCTTCGCTCGCCGGGCTTATCCGATCGTCGAGAAATATCGAACGGCGATACGCTTCGCGGTCCATCTCGAGCAGCACGGCCTGGTCGCCTTCGAAGCCGAACAGATAGCGATCGGGCGAAGCAAGATCGAGCGGAGGGGCGGCGGGCAGGGGCACGCCCCGGCTATAGCCGTCCAGCGTTGCCGGCGCTATGCGAGGCGTCAGGCAATCGGCCCGGGGATATGCTGATGGACGTGATCGCGCCGGTGGCCGGTCGGCCCTATGTGATGGTGCAGGCAACGGGTGAGGCCTCGCCGCTGACGGTTGCGCCGGAGCTGCTGCTAGCGCTCTACAAGCAGCATGGCGCGCTGCTGCTGCGGGGCTTCGGCACGACAGTGGCGACACTGCACGCCTTCACCGCGCAGTTTTGCTCAGGTTCGGTGTTCAACGAAAGTCCCGACCGGCTCCAGCTTGATCCCGAGCACAATATCCAGTCGGTCAATGGCGGCACATTGTCATTCCCGCTGCATCCGGAATTGTCGCGCGAACCCTGGAAACCCGATGTCTGCTTCTTTGCCTGTATCGTGCCACCACGGGCCCTGGGGCAGACGACGATATGCGATGGCGTCGAATTGGCGCGGCAGCTTCCGCCGGCCCTGCACGCCGAATTCGCCCGGCGCCGCCTGCGCTACATCCAGGGAACGACGCCCGAACATCTGCTGTTCTGGCTCGGCACATCAACGCCGACCGATGCGCAACTTGCGGCGCCGCCGCCGCAATGCCCCTATAGCTTCGCCCGCATCGCCGGTCGTCTGGTGCGGATGTTCACGCGTCCGGCGCTGCATCGCCCCATGTTCACCGATGCGCCGGCCTGGGGCAACTTTTTGCTCTTTTCGTATTTTTTCAATCGTGTGCGCGGGTTTCCGAGCTTCGACGATGGTCGCTATGTGCCCGATGACTGGCTCGAAACCGTGCGCGCCGTCGGCGAGACGCTGACAGTTCCGATCGCCTGGCAGGCAGGCGACTTGCTGATGCTCGACAATAGCCGGTTCCTCCATGGCCGCACTGCGGTGGTCGAAAACGACAACCGGCTGATCGCTTCCTATTTCGGCTATCTGAAGGACGCCCCGCTCAACCCCGAGGAACCGGCCGATCCGCTGTGGCGCCGCACCGATTTCCGGCCGCCGCAACCGCGCCGCGCTGGCTGAGAGATGGCGGAAGGGGTGGGATTCGAACCCACGGTGAAGTTACCCCCACGACGGTTTTCAAGACCGTTGCCTTAAACCACTCGGCCACCCTTCCGGAACGGCTGCTTTGCCCAACGCAGCCGCCATAGGCAAGCCGACGTTGAAATGGCGTTGGTATCGGCGCGCGGCTGTGGCACAAGATATGGTATGTGGAAGCGTATTCTCGTCCTGGCGCTGTTGGCCAATTTTCCGGTTCGCGCCGATGAGGCCGACCAGGCGCTCGGGTTTCGGATCTGGCTGGCGAACTATCGCACAGCTGCCGAATCGCGGGGATTGAAGCGCGAATGGCTCGATGCAACGCTGTCCAACGTCGCCTATGTGCCGCGTGCCGTGGCGCTAGATCGTGCCCAGCCCGATGATTCGGGCCGCCGCAATGTCTTTGCCGACTATCTGGCGCGGCAATTGACCGATGTACGTATCAGCCAGGGCCGCGCCCGCGCCGCGGACAATCTCGCGACATTGAAGGCTGTGGCGGCGCGGACCGGTGTCGCGCCTGAAATCATCATCGCGATCTGGGGCATGGAAACCAGCTATGGCGCCGTGACCGGCAATTTCGACCTGCCTTCATCACTGGCAACGCTGGCCTATGATGGCCGGCGGGCGGCGCTGTTCACCAAAGAGCTCGACGCCGCGGTGCGCATGGTCGGGGAGGGGCGCGCGACCCGCGAACAGATGCGCGGCAGCTGGGCCGGCGCCTTTGGCCAGTCGCAATTCCTGCCGTCGAGCTATCTTGCCCATGCCGCCGATGGCGATGGCGATGGCCGCATCGATATCTGGAATAGCGTGCCCGATACCTTCGCCTCGATCGGCCGCTATCTCGCCGATGCCGGCTGGAAGCCTGGGATAAGTTGGGGATTTCGCACTATCGTCCCGCCGGGTTTCGATCGTGCCACCGTTGCCAATCCGGTGGCGCCGACGACGTGCATAAAGCCGTTGTCGCGCCATAGCCTGGCGCTGCCGGCGCGCGATTGGCGCGCGCGCGGATTTCAGCCGGTGAACGCGCTGTGGCCCGCCGATGACGTGGCATTGACACTCGTGGAGCCCGATGGCGCGGGCGAAGGTGCGTATCTCACCACCGGCAATTATCGCGCCATCATGGAGTACAACTGTTCCAATTTCTATGCGCTGTCGGTGGCGCTGCTGGGGGATGCGGTTGCCACGGCCACGCGTTGAAATCGGGCTGGCGCTGCTGCTCGCTGCGTGTGCGGCGGGGACCCGGGCACCGCCTACTGCGCCGGTCGCGGCGCGGCCTGCGTCGCCGGACGCGCCCAAGATCGGCAAGCCGTACCAGGTTTTTGGCGTCACCTATTACCCTGCCGACGATCGCAACTATGACGAAAAGGGCATTGCCAGCTGGTATGGCCCCGGGTTCCACGCGCTCAGCACTGCCAATGGCGAACGCTATGATCAGGACGATGTGACCGCGGCGCACAAGACCTTGCCGATGCCAAGCTTTGTCGAGGTCGAAAACTTCGACAATGGCCGCAAATTGACCGTGCGCATCAACGATCGCGGCCCGTTTGTCGCCGGACGGATCATCGATCTGTCGCGGCGGTCGGCACAATTGCTCGGCGTCGACCGCGCCGGAACCGCGCGCGTGCGGGTGCGCCGCGTTTATCCTGATGACGCGACGATCAAGCGCCTGGCCCCGCCGGCCCAGCCAGCGCCGCTACCGCCGCTGGTTGTTGCGCAGGCGCAGGCGGTCGCGCCGATCCCCGATGCGCCGGCGCCGGCGGTGACGACCGTCGCCATTCCCGGCGGCATGGCGCCCGCCGCGCCGGTGACGCTGGCCACCGGGCATTTCATCCAGGTGGCGGCGCTCTCCGACGCTGGCCGCATCGCCTGGCTGACCGGCTATCTCGGCGCCTTTGGCCCGGTTTTCAAGCAACCGGCTCCGAACGGGCTGACTCGCGTCCGCCTCGGGCCGTTTGTCGATGGCAAGGCCGCCAACGCCGTGCTGGCGCAGTTGCGAGTCGCCGGTTACAGCGAAGCGCGCTTGATCCTGCCGCCCGCGGCGCCATCCGTTTCAACACCCTGACAGCCGAAAGTGCCCTTGATGCGTCCCATGTTGTTCCTCGCCCTTCTTGCCAGCGCCGGCTCTGCCGCGGCCCAGGCGCCGACATTCAACACCCCCGCCGCCTATGCCTATATGAAGGATCTGTCGAACGGGGCCGTGCTGTATGCCAAGGACGCCGACACCCCGATGCCGCCGGCGTCGATGGGCAAGATGATGTCGGTGTATGTCGCTTTCAAAATGCTGAAGAACGGCGAAGCAAAACTCGACCAGAAAATCCTCGTGCGGCCCGAAACCTGGACAAAATGGCATTCGCAAGGATCGACAATGTTCCTGTCGGTCAACGAACAGGTCAGCGTCGAAAACCTGTTGCACGGCATCGTCACCTTGTCGGGCAATGACGCCTGCGTCGTCCTCGCTGAAGGGCTGGGCGGCACCGAGGCGAATTATGTCGCGCTGATGAATCGCGAGGCACAGCGGCTCGGCATGAAGAAGTCGCATTTTGCCAACACCAACGGCTGGCCCGACCCCAATGAATATGTGACGGCGCGTGATCTTGCGACGGTCGCCGAAGCGACGATTCGCGACTTCCCTGATCTTTACAAGCGCTTCTATGCCAGCGAAAAATTCACCTGGGGCAAGACGTTGGGCAAGGGCGAGGACATCACCCAACCCAACCGCAACCCGTTGCTCGGCAAGATCACCGGCGCCGACGGACTGAAGACCGGCCATACCGAGGAAGCCGGCTATGGCTTCACCGGGTCGGCCGAACAGAACGGCCGCCGCCTCGTGATGGTGGTTGCGGGCCTGTCGTCGTTCAACGAGCGCATCGCCGCGTCCGTCGATTTCATGAACTGGGGCTTTGCTGCCTGGCAGTCGGTGCCGCTGATGAAGGCCGGGCAGGTCGTGCAGAAGGTGGCGATCGCCGGCGGCGCCGAGCGCGAGATCGATGCCGTGGCGCCGCGTGACCTGTTCGTGACGATGCCGCGCGGTTTCGGCTCCGATCGCAAGCAGCGCGTCGTGCCTGTCGCCAATATCACCGCGCCGATCGCCAAGGGCCAGAAAATCGCCGAGCTGATCGTGTCGGTAAAGGGCCTGCCCGATACGCGGCTGCCGCTCGTTGCCGCCCAGCCTGTCGAAAAGGCAGGCATCTTCCGCCAGTTCTGGAACTGGCTGATGTCGTTCTTCGGCTAAGCGTGAGCGGCCGCTTCATCAGCTTCGAAGGCGGGGAGGGCAGCGGCAAGTCGACCCAGGCGCGGCGCTTGGCCGACAATTTGCGGTCGCGTGGTCATGCTGTGGTGTTGACTCGCGAGCCGGGCGGCACGCCGGGAGCAGAGGCGATCCGGACGCTGCTGGTGACGGGCGACACCGATCGCTGGACGGCGTGGGGGGAGGCCTGCCTCGTCAACGCCGCGCGCGCCGATCATGTCGCGCGGGTGATCCGGCCGGCGCTGGCGCGAGGCGAATGGGTGGTCTGCGACCGCTTCGTCGATTCGACGCGCGCCTATCAAGGCGCCGGCAAGGGCATCGCCGATCTCGACCTTTGCGCGCTGCACCGCATGGCCAGCGGCGACCTGTGGCCCGATCTGACGCTGGTGTTGCAAGTGGCGCCCGGCCAGGGGCTGGCACGCGCGGGCGCGCGCGGTGATAGCGAGCGCCGTTTCGAAGGCCATACTGCCGATTTCCACGATCGGGTCGCGGCGTTCTTTGCCGAATTGCCGCATCGGGAACCGGATCGCTGCCAAGGCCTGGCCGCCGATCAGCCGATCGAAACGCTCGCGTCCGCGATCGCGGCCCTGGTGCAGCCATGATCGGCCATGGCGAACAGGTAGCGACATTCAAGGCGGCATTCTCCAGCCAGCGCCCCCACCATGCCTGGCTGCTGACCGGGCCGCAGGGCCTGGGCAAGGCGCTGTTCGCCGAAACTGCGGCGATCTGGCTGCTCGCCGGCAAGCCGACCGGGGAGGGGTTCGACGGCGCCGACGACAGCAAGGCTGCGTCGCTGATCGCCGCCGGCAGCCACCCGGATTTCCGTCGCCTGATCCGCACCGAGGATGACAAGGGCAAGCTGCGATCGGTGATCCGCATCGACGAAGTGCGGGCCCTGCAGCCGCTGTTCCGCCAAACGCCTTCGATTGCCGACTGGCGGGTGGTCATAGTCGACAGCGCCGACGAGATGAATACCCAGTCCGCCAATGCCTTGTTGAAGAATCTTGAGGAGCCGCCGCAGCAGACGCTGTTTTTCCTGATCAGCCATACGCCCGGCCGCCTGTTGCCGACGATCCGGTCGCGCTGCCGCACATTGCGCTTTGGGCGCCTGACCGAGGATGAGGTCGACAGCGTGCTGGGGATGGCGCCCGGCCTCGATGATGAAGACCGCGCGACTTTGGTCCGTATTGCCGAAGGCGCCCCCGGCCGCGCGCTGCGGTTTGCCGAATCCGGGATCGCGGCGCTGGAGGAACAACTCGCCGATCTTGCGATCACGCCACCGGCAGCAGCGCCGGGCAAGGCGATGGCACTGGCGCGCAGCCTTGCCGGCAAGGCCAACATGCCACGGTACGAAGCCTTCCTCGAATTGGCGCCGGCGATGATTGCCCGGGCCGCGCGTGACCGCCGCGGGCCGGCGCTGGCCCGCGCGCTGGCCGACTGGGAGGCGGCGAGCAAGCTTGCCGGTGGCGCCGTGGCCCTGTCGCTCGATCCGCAATCGGTGGCGTTCGATCTGGCCGGCCGGGTGGCAGCGCTGGCAGATGCGCACTGAGGCTGTTGCGCTGCAGCGCAAACTCCCGCATTCCGTCGCGCCATGAGCAAGCGTTTCTACATCACGACCGCCATCGCCTATCCGAATGGCCGGCCACACATGGGGCACGCCTATGAAGCCATCGCCACCGATGCGATTGCGCGCTTCAAACGGCTCGACGGGTACGACGTCCGCTTCCTGACCGGCACCGACGAGCATGGCCTGAAGATCGCCCAGGCCGCGCGCGCCGCCGGCATCGAGCCGCGGGACTATGTCAACGGCACATCGAAGCCGTTCATCGATCTCGATCGTCAGCTTGGCATCAGCTTCGATCGATTCATCCGGACCACGGACGACGACCACAAGGCGCTGTGCCAGGAACTCTGGCGGCGGATCGCGGCCAACGGCGACATGTATCTGGGCCGCTACGAAGGCTGGTACTCGGTCCGCGACGAAGCTTATTATGACGACGCGGAACTGGTCGCCGCGCAGGACGCTGAAGGCCAGGCGGTCAAGCTGTCCCCCCAGGGCACGCCCGTCGAATGGACGGTCGAGGAGAGCTGGTTCTTCAAACTGTCGGCCTATGCCCAGCCGTTGCTCGACCTGTACGCCGACGCCCCGGATTTCGTGGCGCCGATCAGTCGTCTCAACGAGATGCGGGCGTTCGTTACCGGCGGACTTTCGGATCTTTCGGTGTCGCGCACCAGTTTCGATTGGGGCGTGCCGGTGCCGGATTCGCCGGGCCATGTCATGTATGTCTGGCTCGATGCGCTGGCCAATTACCTGACCGGCGCCGGTGGCATCGACGGCGAATGGTGGCCGGCGGACCTCCATGTCATCGGCAAGGATGTCGTGCGATTTCACGCCGTCTACTGGCCGGCGTTTCTGATGTCGGCACGGATTGCCTTGCCAAAGCAGGTGTTCGGACATGGATTCCTGCTCAATCGCGGCGAGAAAATGTCGAAATCGTTGGGCAATGTCGTCGACCCCGGTGACATGGCCGTCCGCTTCGGGGTCGACCGGCTGCGCTGGTTCCTGCTGCGTGAGGTCGCGTTCGGCGAAGACGGCAGCTATTCCGACGAAGCGATCATCGAACGGACCAATGCCGATCTCGCCAACGGCATCGGCACTCTGGCGCAGCGCGCGCTGTCGATGGTGGCAAAAAACCTCGATGGCGCCATGCCGGCACCAGGCCCCCGCGATGGCGTCGATGCGCTGACCGACAGCATCAAGGCGCTGACTGCGGCCTATTTTGCCGCAATGAATGGCCTGCAACTGCATCGTGCGCTGGAGGCCGTGATGGGCATGGTGTCTGCGGCCAATGGCTTCTTTGCCGAATCCGCGCCGTGGAAGCTTGCCAAGACCGATACCGACGCAATGGCCGAGGTGCTTGCTGTCACGCTCGATGCAACCCGGCGGATCGTGCTGCTCGTGCAACCGTTCATGCCGGAATCGTCGTCGGCGCTGCTCGACCAGCTCGGCGTTGGCCCAGAGGCGCGTGATTTCAGCGCCTTCGGCACGGCGGTTCAGCCGGGCACGCAGCTGCCATCACCCCAAGGCGTTTTCCCGCGCTGGACAGAGGCGGCTTGACGGCGACTGCGGCCCTCAGGCTGGCGACACCGGCCGACTTGCCGGCGCTGCGAGCAATGATGGCGCGCGCCATCACCGAACTGCAACTGGCGTTCCTCTCGCCTGCGGAGGTCGAAGCCAGCAAGGCCGTGATGGGCCTCGATACCCAGTTGATCGACGATGGCTGCTATTTTCTTGCCGAAATCGACGGGCAACTGGCCGGCAGCGGTGGCTGGAGTCGACGCGCCACCCTGTATGGCGGCGATCACAGCGCCGGCCGTGATGCCCGACTGCTTGATCCGGCGACAGACGCCGCGCGGGTGCGGGCGATGTACACGGATCCGGCCTTCGTGCGCCGCGGCGTCGGGCGTGCCGTGCTGACGGCGTGCGAGCGCGCAGCGCGTGATGCCGGGTTTCGGCGCGTGGAACTGATGGCAACGCTCGCCGGCGTGCCGTTGTACACGGCGGCCGGCTTCAGCCCGATCGAGCGCATTATCGACAGCAACGGCGGCGCACCGGTGCCGCTGGTCCGCATGGGCAAAAGTCTCTAGGGCAGGGACCATGTTGATCGACAGCCATTGCCACCTCAACTATCCGGGTTTGCGCGAGGATGTGCCGGGCGTGCTGGCGCGCGCGCGGGGGGCCGGAGTCAGTGGTTTCCTGGGCATTTCAACGAAGCGCGGCGAATGGGACGAGGTGATCGCCCAGGCCGATGCCGAGCCCGACATCTGGGCAACGGTCGGCATCCATCCACACGAAGCCGACATGCACCCCGATACCGATGCAGCCACGCTGATCGACGCCACCCGCCATGCGCGCGTCATCGGCATCGGCGAAACCGGTCTCGACTATTTCTACGACAAGAGCGACCGCGATCGCCAGCGCGCCAGCTTTCGCGCCCATATCCTCGCCGCGCGCGCGACCGGCCTGCCACTGATTGTCCACACCCGCGACGCCGAGGCCGATACGCTGGCACTTTTGCAGGAACCCGGCGAGGCCGTGCTCCGCGGTGTCATCCATTGCTTCACCGCAAGCCAGGCCTTTGCGGAGCAAGCACTTGCGCTTGGTTTCTACATTTCGCTGTCCGGCATCGTCACTTTCAAGAACGCCCGTGACTTGCAGGCGACCGCGGCGACGATTCCGGGCGATCGCCTGCTCGTCGAAACCGACGCACCGTTCCTGGCACCGGTGCCGATGCGCGGCAAGGTCTGCGAGCCGGGCTTCGTCGCCCATACTGCGGCCTTCGTCGCCGGCCTGCGCGGGGAGGGGGTCGAGGCGCTCGCCGCCAGCACAAGCGCCAATTTCCACCGACTATTTGCCAAGGCGGTAGCGCCGGCGTGAAGATCACGATACTCGGCTGCGGCACTTCGAGCGGTGTGCCGCGTATCGGTGGGACGGATGGTGCCGGCGATTGGGGCGCCTGTGATCCAACCAATCCGAAAAACCGCCGCCGGCGCGTCTCGGTGCTCGTGGAGCATGGTGGCAATCGCATATTGATCGACACCGGGCCGGACCTGCGCGAGCAACTGCTGTCGGCGCGGATCAGCCGGCTCGACGCGGTATTTCTCACCCATGACCATGCCGACCATGCCCATGGCATCGACGATCTGCGCCAGGTGTTCCACGCGATGGGCACGCCAGTCGCCTGTTTCGCGTCACCCGAAACCTGGGGCGTGCTGCGGCCGCGTTTCCACTATGTCTTCCAAGGCACGGAATTCTATCCGCCGACGTGCACGGCAACCGATCTTGCCGGGCCGATCACTATCGGCGCCCTGCAGGTTACGCCGTTCCAGCAGAACCACGGCAACATCGATTCGACCGGTTATCGCATCGCTACCCAAGGCCACGCGATGGCCTATTCGACTGACGTCAAGGCGCTCGACGCGCGCGCCGATACCGGGCTTGCCGGGCTCGACCTGTGGATTGTCGATGCGCTGCGCCGCCATCCGCACCCGACGCACAGCCATTTGGCGCAGACGCTCGACTGGATCGGCCGGTACCAGCCGCGCCACGCGGTGCTGACCCACATGGATCAGTCGATGGACTATGCCACCTTGTGTAACGAACTGCCGCCCGGCGTCGAACCCGGCTATGACGGCCAGGTCTTGACGTTGGGAGCATGATGACACCGGAAACACCGCGACAACGCACCCGGCGGCGCTTTGCCTTTGGTGCGCTTGAACAGCTTGCCAACATCTTTGGTGCGATTACGGCCAGCGTGCTGACCATCGGACTGTTCCTGCCGGCGCTCAATCTGCTCAGCGGCACGGAAATGCTCGGTCGCCCGGAACTTGTCGGCGTCGCCAGGCTGGTGCTGGTGTTCACCGCGACGACGGCTATCGCCGCCGCCGTCCTGCGCGGATCGGCGCGATTGCTGGAGCATGGCGGGCAGGGGGTTGAACCGTGGCAATGATGGCCGCCACCCATGCCGCGGCCAACCTTGCCGGCGGATTCCTGATTCTGCTGTTCGCTGCCGGAGTCGGCCTCTATCTTTGGGCGCGCCGCTGATCGATCAGGCGATGCGCAGCCAGGCATAGAGCAGCGCCAGCGCAAACGCGGTGAACGACGAGGCGGCAACAGCCACCAGCGGCCGGGGCCCCGATTTCAGTATCTCGGCGAGCGGCGACCGGATCGCTGTCGCAGCCACCGAGACTGCCAGCATCACTGCCGCTGTTTCCGCTGCAAGCGCAGATACTTGCACGGGTATTATGCCTGTCGAGTTAACCCCGGCGACGGCAAAGAACCCGACGACGAACCAGGGCACCAGTGCCGCCTTTCTGGCGCCACCGGTGACTTCGAGCTTGGCCGGAAACAGCAATGCAATGACCGCCAGAACCGGTGCCAGCATGGCGACCCTTGCCAGCTTGACGATCGTCGCAGTCTCGCCGGCGGCAGGTGAAAAGGCATAGCCGGAGCCGAGCGCCTGGGCGACATCGTGCACCGATCCGCCGAGGAAATAACCCGCCTGAGCATCGCTGAAATGCAAGGCGTGGGCCACCGGCGGATATAACACCATGGCAAGCGAACTCATCGCCGAAATGCCGACAAGCACCAGCGTCAATTCAGCCTGGCGGACCCTGCTTTCACCCAGGGTCGCCGACAGTGCCATCGCCGCCGAGCCACCGCAAATGGCAACCGCGCCACCCGACAGGATACCGAATGGCGTGGTAAAGCCCATCGCCCTGGCGACGACCGCGCCGGTGGCAATCGTCGCGGCGATGGTAATGACGACCATAACAAGGGCTTCGGGGCCAAGCGCGACGATCTGGGCAAAGGTGATGCGCGCGCCCACGAGGACGATGGCCCAGCGCAGCAGCTCGCGCGCTGCCAGGGTGAGGCCAGGTGTCAGCCGGCTGTCGGCCGAAAGGAAATTCAGCGCCAGCCCGATCAGCAGCGACATCAGGGTCAACGGTGCGCCATAGCGGCTGGTCAGCGTTGCCGCGGCCATGGTGGCAAGCCCGGCGACCAGCAGCCCCGGGACATAATCCTTGACCCCGACCTTTGGTGTTGCCTCGATGTCGCCGAACAGGTCGGCGGCCTGGGGGATGGGCTTTGACGACATTGTTGAAAGCGTTAATCCAACAGCTCGGGTTGGCCAAGGTCGATATTATTTAACATAATATATATTATCGGGATTGTATAGGATGAAACTCCCGGTGACGACAGCGGCTGCCCGCGCTACCGATTTGCCATGAACCTTGTTGCACAGCCCGCCACCCTTGCCCGCCTTGCCACCATCATGGCGCGGCTGCGCGATCCGCAAGGCGGCTGCCCGTGGGATCTGGCACAGGATTTCGCCTCGATCGCGCCGTACACGATCGAGGAAGCCTATGAAGTTGCCGAAGCCATAGCCGATGGCGATATGGCGGAGTTGAAAAAGGAACTCGGCGATCTGCTGTTCCAGGTCGTCTTCCACAGTCGCTTGGCCGAGGAAGCCGGGCATTTCAAACTGGACGATGTGGTTGCCGCGGTCTGTGACAAGATGGAGCGTCGCCACCCGCACATTTTCGGCACCGGCACCGCTGCGATCGATGCCGCGGCCCAGAAACTGGATTGGGAAGCGATCAAGGCCGCCGAACGCGCCGCCGCCGGCGCGGCTGACCGGCCGGTGTCTGCGCTCGACGGTGTCGCCACCGCCCTGCCCGCGCTGATGCGCGCCGAAAAGCTGCAATCACGCGCCGCGCGCGTTGGCTTCGACTGGCCAGAGATCGCGGACGTTCGCGCCAAGGTCGACGAGGAACTCGCCGAGTTCGACGCGGCGACCGATGCCACGCACCGCCGCGAGGAAGCCGGCGACCTGCTGTTTGTTGTCGTCAATCTGCTGCGCCGCCACGACATCGATGCCGAGGATGCCTTGCGCGCCGGAAATGCCAAGTTCGAGCGGCGATTCCGCGCCATGGAAGACCTTGCCGCGGGCGAGTTCGCTAGCATCTCGTTGGCAATGCAGGAAGACCTATGGCAAAAGGTCAAGCAAGCCGAGCGAGATCCCGCAGCCAGGTCCAAGTAAACCAATCAGAAACCGTTGCCCAACTTGCAGGTGCGACGTTTTTGTACTGGTATAAGAGTAATAATCAATGGGCCGGTCACCATGGGTGTCGAGGCCATTGTCCGGATCGCAGTCCTGAGGCCTGACAAAGGTTTGCCGCGAACGGCAAGCCACGCCGGTGCCGTACCTCTGCCTCGTCTGCCATGGCGGCACCGTCAATGCCGCCAACAAGGCGGAGTTCTCGCGGTTCCGCGAATTCGACCTTCCCTCCTTCCGCTATTCGGCCAATCGCCAATGGGCGCACAGCGGCGCCAACAACAATTCGCTCAACAATACCGAACTGACGGCGTTTACCCGGCTCAACCAGATGGTGCGCGGAACGACGGTGGGAATGCCGATCGGCAGGCTGATCGACGCCTGGTACACGACGGGGTTCGCCGGCGCCAAGAAACCGGTGCTGCCGGCACCGCCACCCGCCTGGGGCGGCAGCCCCGGTGGTTACCACGAGGTCTATGGCACCGCCTGCCGAGCCTGCCACCTGGCGCGCGACGAGGGCAATGGCGATGCCGCCTATTTCGTCTTTGCCGACCAGGCGAACTTTGCCAACACCAGCTACATCGTCTGCGGGGCCAACCGGAAAATGCCCAATGCCGTCGTCACCTACAAGAACTTCTGGGCCAGCACGTCGCGCGTCAGCCAATTCGAAGCGCTGACCGGCATATCCAACGGAACCTGCAAGAACTGAAATCTATAGCGCCGCAAACCTTGCCCGATCGGCGTCGCTCAGCCGCACTTGGAGTGCCAGCCCGGCGGCGTCGCTGTCGCGGGCAATCACCTCGCCATGCTCGTGCAGCCAGGCGAGGCGGCGCCCGTCACCAGCAGCAAGATGAAATTCGTGCACATGGGTGCCGGCACGCAGCATGATAGCCATGCGATCGCGCAAGGTATCAAGCCCGGCCCCGGTGAGCGCCGATACCAGCACGGCATCGTCATCCACCCTGCCCTGCAGCGCTGCCAGTTCCTCCGCAGTCATCGCATCGATCTTGTTATAGACGGTCAGCATCGGCACGCGCTTCAATTCATCGGCGAGGCCGAGACCGCTCAGCACATTGCCGACATCGGCAGCCTGGGCGTCGCTGTCGGGGTGCGAGATGTCGCGGACATGGACAATCAGATCGGCCTCGGTGACTTCCTCCAGCGTCGCGCGGAAGGCAGCTACGAGCTGGGTCGGCAGATCGGACACGAACCCGACAGTATCGGACACTACAACCTTGTCATGCCCCGGCAGCTTGATGGCGCGCATTGTCGGGTCGAGTGTCGCGAACAACAGGTCCTCGGCGCGCACTTCGGCGCCGGTCAGCCGGTTGAACAGCGTCGACTTTCCGGCGTTGGTGTAACCGACCAGCGCGACCACCGGCCACGGCGCCTTTTGCCGTTGCCGGCGATGCAGGCCGCGGGTGCGGCGCACATCTTCGAGTTCGTCCTTCAACCGCACGATACGATCGCGGATCAAGCGGCGATCGGTTTCGATCTGGCTTTCACCAGGGCCGCCCATGAAGCCGAAGCCGCCGCGCTGACGCTCGAGGTGGGTCCAGGATCGCACGAGCCGGCTCGCCTGATACTGGAGATGCGCCAGTTCGACCTGCAGCGTGCCTTCGCGCGTGCTGGCGCGTTCGCCGAAGATTTCGAGGATCAGCCCGGTGCGGTCGATGACCTTGGCGCCGAGATGCTTTTCAAGATTGCGCTGCTGGATCGGCGAGACGGCGCCGTCGATGACGACCAGCTGGGCATCATACGCGGCCACCGCGGCGGCAAGCCGCTCGATCTGGCCCTTGCCGAACAGCGTCGAGGCGCTGGCCGAGCGCAGCTTCACGACTTCGGAATAAACGACATCGAGCGCGATCGCCCGCGCCAGCCCTTCGGCTTCGGCAAGCCGCGCCTCGGGCGATCGCATCAGCGCGATCCCGCCCTTGGCGTCCTTTACCGGCAGCACGACCAAGGCAGGCGCGCCAAAGCGCACGCCCTTGCTTTCGTCCCAGCTCTGCCCCCCGGCAGGATGTATTGAGGTCAATCGGTATCGCCTTCGTCTTTTTCAGCATCGAACAGCTGCACCGGCGACGCCGGCATCACGGTCGATATCGCATGCTTGTACACGAGCTGCGAATGGCCGTCGCGGCGCAAAAGCACCGAAAAATTATCAAACCAGGTGATGACGCCCTGCAATTTGACGCCGTTGACCAGAAACATGGTCACCGGGGTCTTGGTCTTGCGGACGGCGTTGAGAAAAACATCCTGCAGGCTGTTCGATTTGTCGGCCATGATAATACACTTTCCGATCTTGTTGGCGGGCGGATTTCCCCCCGCGATCGCCTCGTTGCCCGGCGTCGGCTGCCGCACCTGGTGGGTGCAACCTTCGGAAAGATAGAGTGCGGAGGCCGGGTTCTCAATGGGGCGAATTACTCAGAATCGGTTTCGCCGTCTTCGATCGGATCATCGCTTAACCCCAGCGCCTTCAACTTGCGATGCAACGCCGATCGCTCCATCCCGATAAAGGCCGCGGTCTTGGAGATATTGCCCGAAAAACGCCGGATCTGGGCGCGCAGATACTCGCGTTCAAAGGCTTCGCGCGCCTCGCGCAGCGGGGTCCCCATGATCGACCGCACCGCCTGCCCCGGCACCAGCTTGGCCGGTTCTGCCGTGACCTCGGCAGGCAGCATGTCGATGTCGAGGCTGCTCATCCGCTCCGCCGGCGCCAGGATCAGCGTACGCTCGACAACGTTGCGCAGCTGGCGGACATTGCCCGGCCAGTCATAGGTCTGCAGCGCTGCAATGGCGTCCTCGGTGAGCGTCGGCGGCGATACTCGGCGTTCGGCGGCATAGCGCGTGAGGAAATACTGGACGAGCTCGGCAACATCCTCGCGGCGTTCGGACAGTGACGGCAATCGCACCGGCACGACATTGAGCCGGTAGTAGAGATCCTCGCGGAACCGCCCCGCGGCAATTTCGGCGACGAGATCACGCGATGTCGCACTGATCACGCGGACATCGACGCGCACCCAGCGCGAACCGCCGACGCGCTGGAAAATCTGTTCGGTCAGTACGCGCAGGATCTTGGCCTGTGTCGGCATCGGCATGTCGGCGACATCGTCGAGGAAAAGCGTGCCGCCATGCGCCTGCTCGAACAGGCCGGAGCGGACGAGGTGCCCGCTTTCCTCGACACCGAACAACGCTTCCTCGACGCGTTCGGGGGTCATGCGGGCGGCGCTGACGACGACGAACGGCGAGCTTTCGCGCGGGCTCCACTGGTGCAGCAAGCGGGCGGCGACTTCCTTGCCCGATCCGGCAGCGCCGGTGATCAGCACGCGGCTGCCGGTGGCGGCAACGCGCTTCAGCGTGGCGCGAACGGCGTTGATCTGCGGGCTCGATCCCGTCAACTCGGTGTCGAAGCCGACACGCTCCTTCAACGCTTCGAATTCGCGTTTCAGCCGTTCGGTTTCGGTCGCGCGGCGGACAACGAGCAGCAACTGTTCGGATTGAAACGGCTTTTCGATGAAATCATAGGCACCGCGCTTGATCGCCGCCACGGCGGTTTCGATATTGCCATGGCCCGAGATCACCACGACCGGCAAGGTCGGCTCACGCTGCTTGATCTCGTCGAGCAATTCGATGCCATCGAGCCGCGATCCCTGCAGCCAGACGTCGAGAATGATGAGCGATGGCCGCCGCTCGGCGAGCGCCGCGAGCGCGCCATCGCTGTCGCCGGCCGTGCGCGTGCCATAGCCCTCGTCGCCGAGCACGCCCGCAATCAGGTCGCGGATATCGGCCTCGTCGTCGACGATCAGGATGTCGAGTGCCATTTAGTTGTTCATCCTAGGCTGACATTTTCAGGGCGGCGGTTTCGGTGGCATCGGCAGCCATGGCGCGCGACAGCCGGGCGCGGGCAAAGGCGCCACCGTCGGGCGCATCGCCCAGTTCGAGCGTGCCGCCATGGTCCTCGATGATTTTCTTGACGATGGCGAGGCCGAGACCAGTGCCGCGCGCTCGCGTGGTCACATAGGGCTCGGTCAGGCGGTCTCGTCCTTCCGCCGGCAATCCGACGCCATTGTCGGTGACAGTCAGGGTGACGCGCTCCTCGCCATCCTCGATCACAACGTCGATCAAGCCTTCACGCGCCAACTGCCCCTCGCCGGTCTCCCGGTCGATCCGCGCCGTCACCGATTCTGCCGCATTCTTGATCATATTGGTCAAGGCTCGCGCCAGTTGCTGGCGATCGCAAACCAGTGGCGCCGCACCACCGACCGCCGAAAATCGGATGGCAGGATAGGCGACCTCTTGCAGCACCAGCGCCTGGCGGACGATGCGTTCCAGGCTTTCAGCGGCGAACACGGGCTTGGGCAGGCGGGCAAAGTCCGAAAATTCATCGACCATGCGGCGCAGATCGCCGACCTGGCGGACGATCGTGCCGGTGAGCACCGCGAACGTATCCGAATCCTCGTTGATCTGGCGGCCGAACTTCTTTTGCAGACGCTCGGCGGCGAGCTGGATCGGCGTCAGTGGATTCTTGATCTCGTGCGCGATGCGACGCGCGACATCGGCCCAGGCGGCGCGGCGCTGGTCGGCAAGCTGCGCCGAGATGTCGTCGAACGTCAGCACAAAGCCGCCATCGGTTTCGTTTTCAGCGGCGATCCGCACCGACAAGGTCTGGAATTCAGCGCCGCGGACAATGCGCACCTGCGCCGAAGCATCGCCGCTGGACTGGGCTTCCTCGAGCAGCGTCGCCAGCGCGGGCACCACCCGGGCGAGCGGTTGGCCCATCAGCTGGATCTCCGACATTTCCAGCAACGCCGCCGCCGATCGGTTGGCGACCCGGATCACGCCCGCCGCCGAAATCGACAGCACGCCCGCCGACACACCGGTCAGCACGGCCTCGGTGAACTGGCGGCGCACGTCGAGCTGCTGGTTGGCACCGATCAACGCCTGCTGCTGCGCCTTCAATTGTCCGGTCATGCGGTTGAACGCCCGCGCCAACGTGCCGATTTCATCGGGCGACCCGCGCACCGGCACCCGCGCATCAAGATCGCCGGCGCCGACCCGCTCCGCCGCCAACGCCAGGCGCGCGATCGGCGCGACGATCCGGTTGGCCAGCCACAAGGCAAACCAGATCGCCACGGCAAGCGTCAGCAACGACACCCCCATCAGCACCAGGTTGAAGCGCAGCTGCATGATCCGCGAGCGTTCGATCAGGGCGCGATATTCATCGAGCGCGCCTGCCGCCTGCGCCGCGCGTGCCAGCACCGCCGGATCGACTTTGCGGGTCACATAGATGAAGCGATCGGCGCTGGGATCGGTCGCGACCACCGCCTCGATGCGATCGGTGCCTTTGGCCACAGCGACACCGATGCCAACCTTGGCCTGGCTGAGGTCGATACCGGACAGGCGGCGTGCAATGTCGGTCGCCGGAATGCCGCTGGCCGCAATCGTCGTCAACTGGCCATCGGCAGCGCGGCTGAAGACCGCCGCCTCGGTCAGGTTGCGCGCCTCGACCTGATATTGCAGGCCTTCGCGAAACTGCTGGGTACCGAGGCCGAACTCACGCGAATAATTGTCGATGTCGCTGGCCATGGCTACGATATCGGTGGCGACGCGCTGCCGATTTTCCTCGACATAGGCTTGGGCGACTTGGTTCGACCCGTCGAGAATCGTCTTTACCCGGTCGGAAAACCAGAATTGCACGCCGAACTGGAACAGCAGCGAGGCAAAGATCACCACCAGCACCGTCGGCACCGCGGCAATGCCGGCGAACAATGCCACCATGCGGATATGCAATTGCGCCCCGGCGAGGCCGGCGCGGCGATTGGCCAGCAAGATCGCCACCCGCCGGGCGATCAGCACGACCAGCACCATCAACGGCAACAGGTTTGCAACCACAATCAAGGTGACGAGTGGCGGCGACACGCCATTGGCCGGTGCGCCACCACCGGTGAGCAGCGCATAGCTCGACCAGCCGAGGATGATGGTCACGACAGCAGCCGCAACCTCGAGCCGTGGGTAGAAATCCACACGCCGCGTCCAACGCTGCAAGCGCCGGCGCGCGCGCCGCCAACGCGACGATAGCGGCGTGGCCATTTCTTCGGAAAGAGCGATGGCGTTGGTCATTCGATCCACACCCTAGGACAAAAGAGTTGCCAAAGGAACACAGGCGTGGCGAGTTTGCGACAGACGGCCGGGCGCTATATGCGGCGGACCGCCGCACGGTCGAGGCCCAGATCGGTGAGTTTCTTGCGCAACGTGTTGCGATTGATGCCGAGCAGCTTGGCAGCCTTAAGCTGATTGCCGCCCGTGGCATCGAGGCAGGCGCTGATCAACGGTCGTTCGACCTCGGCGAGCAGCCGGTCATAGACCCCATCGGGGGGCAGGCCGGCGCCGAATTCGGCGAAGTAATGTGCGATGTGCGCAGCGGCAGCGGCAGCCAGCCCTTCGCCCTCGGCCGTAGCGGGCGGCGCCAGCAGACGCACACCCTGCCCTATGCCTGCAATCACTGCGGCGGCGGTGATCGTGTCACCGCGTTCGAGCACCGCGAGGCGGCGCATCAGATTTTCCAGCTCGCGGACATTGCCCGGCCAACTGTGCTGCCGCAGCGCTTCCAGCGCATGACTGTCAAGAAGCTTGCGCGGCAGGCCCTCCTTGGCAGCGATTTCAAGGAAATGCCGCGCCAGTGCCGGCACGTCCTCGACACGGGCGCGAAGCGGCGGCAGGGTCAGCGGCACGACATTGAGGCGGTAATAGAGGTCCTCGCGGAAACGGCCCGCCTGGGTCAATGCCAGCAGATCCTGGTTGGTCGCCGATACGATCCGCACATCGGCGCGTTGGCTGCGATGGCCACCGACGGCCGTAAACTCGCCGGTCTGCAACACGCGCAACAGCCGGGTCTGCGCCTCAAGCGGCATATCTCCGATTTCATCGAGAAACAGCGTACCGCCTTGCGCCTGTTCGAATTTACCCGATGCCCGCGCCTGCGCGCCGGTAAAAGCGCCGCGTTCGTGGCCGAACAGTTCGCTTTCGATCAGTTCGCGCGGGATCGCCGCCATGTTGAGCGCGATGAACGGGTGGCGCGCCCGTGCGCCCATGTCGTGGATGGCGCGCGCCACCAATTCCTTGCCGGTGCCGGATTCACCGAGGATCATCACCGTCAGGTCGTTGGGCACGACGCGGGCGATCAGCCGATAGACCTCCTGCATCGCCGGCGAACGGCCGATCAACGGGGTGTCGTCGCCGCCGAACTCCCCGGTATCGGTTTCCGCCCGGCCTTCGAGCGCCGCCGCCACCGATCGGATCAGCTCGTTGAGATCGAACGGCTTTGGCAAATAGTCGAACGCCCCCTGCTCGGTGGCACGCACCGCCGTCGACAGCGTGTTCTGTGCGCTCATCACGATCACCCGCAGCCCGGGGCGGATGGCGAGCAGCTTCGGGATGGTGTCGAGGCCATTGGCATCCGGCAGGATGACATCGGTGACGACAACATCGCCGCGGCCGTCCTCGACCAGCTTGATGAGGCCGGCACCGGTTTCGGTCAGCCGCACCTGGTAGCCGGCACGTGTCAGCGCCTGGCGGACCACGGTGCGGATGGCGGCATCATCGTCGGCAACGATGATCGTGGCTGTCATGCGGCTTCCCCACTGTCACGCGTCACCGGCAGCAGCACACGGAAGATCGTCTCCTCCGGCTCGCCGACGCGTTCATATTCGACGACACCGCCATGATCGGCGACGATCTTGGCAACGAGAGCCAACCCAAGCCCCGATCCGCCGCGCTTGGTCGTGACGAACGGTTCAAAGACATGGTCGACAAGATCGGCAGCGACGCCCGGGCCATTGTCGATGATCCGCACCTCGAGCGGCAACGACACCGGCGCCGCGCCAGCCCCGGGCCGCACCTTCAGGCCCGGCCGATAGGCAGTCGTGATCTGGATTCGCCCTTTGCTGCCAGCGGCTTCGGCGGCATTCTTCAGCAGGTTCAGGAACACCTGGACCAAGGCGTCGCGATTGGCAGC
>JBBQKM010000002.1:0-36744 GCA_038326915.1 Sphingomonadales bacterium | reverse complement strand
CGATGCTGCCACTGCGAGCGTTGCCGCCCGCGCCGCCGCGGCCGCCATAGGCATTGCCGCCGCGCGCAACGGTATCGACGCTGATATCGCCGGTAATCGTCGCCGCCGATGTCAGCACGCGCGCCGTGGCCAGCCCGCCGGTGGCAGTGCCGCCATTGACGCCGGCGCCGCCAGTCGCGCCGCCCAGCACCACGAGATTGCCGCCGGCCGCCAGCGGCCCGGCGTTGATCGCCAGCCGGGTTTCGCCGCCAACGGCGCTGCCGCCATCGCCGACGGGCGTGCCGAAGATGCCGCCATTGCCACCGACGGCGCGGGCATCGATGGTCAGATCGCCGCCGAACTGCAGTCCGTTCGGCGCATTGGTCGCGGTGCGCACGAACACCGCGGTGTTGGCGCCCGACACGCCGGTGGCATTGCCGCCATTGCCGGTCAGGCCGATGCCCCCGGTGACCCGCGCGGTCAGCAGTGTCGGCAGGCCAGTCGTCACCGCGCCGCCGTTTTCGGCCTGGAACAGCACCTGGCCGCCGAGTGCGTTGCCGCCGCTGCCGCCTTCGCCGCCGAAGCTGTCGGCGGACAATGTCACCGCGCCATCGACGCCAGTGGTGCGGACAAGGCCGTTGTCGGCGATGAGCTGGGCAATGCCGCCCGTGCCGTTGCCGCCGGCGGCATCTTCCGGCGCACGACCGCCAATGCCGCCCGCCGACAGGGTGATGCCCGGGCCGCCGATGCGGACTTCGCCGCCGCTGCCCGCCGTGCTGACCAGCGCAAAACCGCCAGTGCCGTTGCCGGCCGGAAACTGCCCGCCCTCGCCATCGGCAAGGATCGTCAGGCTGCCATCGATGCGCAGCAGCGAATTGGTCGCGGCGGTGGCCGCGCCGGTGCCGCCGGTGCCGTTGCCGCCGCCAGTGGCATCGAAGCGGGCGCTGCCGCCGCCATAGCCGCCGACATCGATGGTCACATCGCTGCCGATGGTCAGCGCCGTGCCGCCCTGCGACAGCAGCACGAAACGCCCGCCGGTACCATTGCCGGCAACCACCGCGCCGCGACCGCCGATGCCCAGGGCCCGGCCCTCAGCAAACCCGGCGACCGACAGCAATCCGCCGGTATCGACCGAAATATCGCCCAAGCCACCGGTACCGCCACCAAGGCCGTCGCCACCGGTCGCGCTCTCGCTGTCGCCGCCCAGGCCCGACATGTCGACCGTGGCCGCGCCGTTGATCGTCAGGCTGGCACCGCCCTGCGCCAGGATGCGCGCCACACCGCCACGGCCGATGCCGCCAACACCGGTTGTACCATTGCCGCCGCTGCCGACGGCGCTCGCCGATGCACCGCCGGCGACGAGTGACGATGCGGCCCCATTGCTGGCGTTGATGACCGCCGAGCCGGCAAGGCCGGCACCGCCGGCGCCATCGCCGCTGCCGCCGAAACTATCGGCGGTGGCAACAAGGTTGCCCGCGCTCAACGTGCCGCCGCTGACCGCCGAGATGCTGGCGGTGCCGCCGGTCCCGGTGCCGCCGGTGGCCCCGGCCGCCGCGGCGCGATCACCGAAACCGCGTGCCGAGGCGGTCAAACTGCCGCCGACTGTCAGTGTCGAGCCGAGTTCGGCAAACACCAGCGCCTGCCCGGCCGTGCGCGCCGCGCCGCCCGACAGCGACGATTGCGCATCGCTGCTGATCAGCGCGTTGCCGGCGACAGTCGTCGTGAAGCCCGAGGTCGATACCAAAGTCGCCACGCTGCCCGCCTGCAGGCTGAGGTCGGCGGCATAGCTGGCATTACCGAGGGTGGCCTGGGCGCGCGCATCCGTCTTGGCGCGGCCGAGCACCGCAGATGTGTAGTTCGTCCAGTCCAGATTGACGCTGGCATTGCCGCTGCCGCCGCCCGGCAATTCGGCAAAGGCGACACCGGTGCTTGCCTCGGTGATGTCATGCCCCGCCGACAGCACGATAGTGTTGCCGACAACATTCGCGGCACCGGCGATATCGAAGCCAAGATTGCCATTGCCGGTGACGAGCAACGTCACCGCATTGTTCTTGGGCATCGCCATCAGATAGATGCGGTGGTTGTCGCCGGCGGCTGCCGCCGCGCCGGTGGTGGTGCCGGTGTGGGTGACGGCGGCCGCAACATCGGTGCCGATGGTGGCAGTGACGTCGAACAGCCCGGCGTTGTAGCTGATGTCGACCGCCTCCGCAGCGACCAGCGCGGCGCTGCCGTTGACGTTGATCGCGCCCGCCTGGACGATGCGCGGCGCCACGGCGACGATATACGAACCGGCATTGAGCGCATTGATTTGCGCCCCGGCGGCAATGTTGATCGCCGCGGTGCTGCCCGACGCCGCGCGCAGGCTGTAGCTGTTGCCATTGAGGAAGGCGCCATTGGCATCGGTGATCGGATCATTGGCGGTCAGCAGCAGATTGCCGATGTTGAAGCGCGCCGTCGCGCCGATCAGGATCCCGCCCGGCGCATAGAACCACACCGACCCGCCGGCACTGCCATTGACCGAGCCGTTGAAGGCGATGCTGCGCGTCGGATCGGCGGCGATGATGCGGTTGAGGACGGTATAGACACCGCCCGGCGCATTGCCGGCGACATAGTTGGCGGTGTTGCCATTCGGCAGGAAATTGATCGCGCCGCCGCCGATGCCGACGTCGCTCGGCGTCCAGTTGATCGTCGCCTGCGGGCTGTTGACCGAGATGGTATCGACGTTCCCGGTGCGGATGATGTCGACGCTGCCAAAGGTGTTGACCGCCGTGCCCTGGAACGCCTGGCCAAGCGCCGGCGCGCCAACCAGCGGTTGCGCCACCAGCATGGCGGCAAGCACGCGGCGCGACACGCCGCCAGCGTTGCGATTGTGACCGCCGTCGCCGGCGGGGGGGCAATTGCGAGCCATCAGCGGTTCCCCCACGGCACAAGACGCGTCGTCAGCGACACGAGCACGCGCACATCGCCGCTCTGCACCGGCCCGGCATCGCGCACCGGCACCGCGACAGTGACGTCGAGCCGCGCCTTGTCGGCCCAGCCGAGCCGCGCACCGGCGCCCACCGATGTCACCTGCAGCGGATCGAGGCCCGCGGGCGTGCCGCGATTCCACACCCATTCGGTATCGACAAAGGCATAGGGCTGCACCCCGAGCTGATATTCGGGCAGGATGCCGAAGCGATCATAGCGCAATTCGGCCTGGAAACCGACGCCGCTGTCACCGGCGAGCGTGCCGGGATCATAACCGCGGCCGATCGTGTAGTTGCCGGCAGCGAATTGTTCGATCGAAAACAGCGGCGCCGACGAAATCTGGGCGCGCGGCAAGATCGCCAGCGTCATCGATCGGGCAAAACGCCATTCGGCCAGCCCGGTAAAGCGCAGCACTGTCGCGGTCGGGCTGCCATCGGCCAGGCTCGGCGGCACCACCGTGCCGGCGCAATTCAGTGGATTGGCGAGGCAATTCGGGCTGGCATCGAAGATATCAAGGCCCTGGCGCAATTCCAGCGCACCGGCAAAGTGCCAGGCGATGGTGCCGCCGGGGCCAACCCCGCGCATGTCGACCGCATCGAAATCGAGCCGGCCATAGAGCACGCGCAGTCGATCCTCCGACAGGCGCTGGTCGCCGAGGCCGACACCGGCATCATAATCGACGCGTTGGTCAACAAGATCGAAACCCAGCGCGGTGTTGAGCGTCAGCGCCTGCGAGCGGACGACGGGATAGCTTGCCTCCAGATTGGCGATCAGCGAGCGCGCGCGCACCGATGCCGCGGTGTTGCCGACATCGGGCGCTGTCCAGGCATAGGTGAAATGCCCGCCAAGCCGCAGCCCCTCGCCGCCGATGGCGAAATCATGGCCGAGTTGCAGCACCTGCTGTTCGTCGAAATCGGCAGTGGTGTAGAACGACGCGCTGGTGCGGTCGCCCAGCCCGGTCAGGCCGTTGTATTCGACGCGCAGCTGCCCGCCCCAGCGCCCGGTTTCCGAAGGCGCGTAATTCTGCAGATTGGCGTCGATCGCCAACGGCGTGCGCCGCACCGACACTTCACCGATCATGTCGCCGGGCGCCGTGCCCGCCGGCTTCAGCGACAGCCGCACATCAAGGCCGGGAATGTCGCGCGCCAGCAGCAGATAGCGTTCGGCGGCGATGCGGTTGAACACCTGGCCGGTGGCGATGTGATCGAGATAGCGCGCCACCTGGCGTTCGTTGGCGCCGGCATCGCCGCGGACGCGGATCGCCGTCAGCCGGGCATAGAGCACCTCGAACGTGACGGCGCCGCCTTCGATGCGTTGCGTCGGCACCTGCACGGCGGCGAGATAGCCCTGGCGGCGCAGGATCGTTGCCGCGGCATCGCGGATATCGCAGACGACGGCGATCGGCTGTTCGGTGCCGATATAGCGGCGATACGCCGGTTCGAGGTCGGCCGGCGCGACCGGACCGAGATTGTTGAAGGTGGCGCTGGTCAGCGTGACCTTGATCGCGGCATAGCTGGGATCGGCGAGCGCACAGGGGCTGCGCTCGATATCGCCATCGACGCGCAACCGCGTCGGTGTCGGTGCCGCCTGGCGGCGTGCCGGATCGATTTCCTCGCGCGTCGGCAGGCCGCGCACCGGCGGCGGGACGACCTGCGCCTGGGCTGCGACGCCAAGCAAGCCCGCCAACAGGACAAACCACCGGACGCCAATCCGGCCACCCTGTTCTGCTGCCAATGTCACCTGACTGACCCCCCGGTAGTCAAAAGGCTAATCCCCTATTGTCGCACTGTCACCCGCCAATCGCCGCAGACCCTTGTATAAATCCGGCAAATCGGCCTGTTGCGGGGTGTTCCGGGTGGCGCTACGCCAGCGCAAAGCCACCCTTGGAATCCCGCCATGCCGACAGATACGCAGCAACCTCGCCAAAAGTTGGTGATCCGCCGCCCCGATGACTGGCATGTCCACCTGCGCGACGGCGCCATGCTCGGCGCGGTCGCCGGCCACACGGCGCGCCAGTTCGCCCGCGCCATCGTAATGCCCAATCTGAAACCGCCGGTGACGACCGCCGCCGCCGGTGCCGCCTATCGCGACCGCATTCGCGCCGCGGTTGGCCTCGACGCGGATTTCACCCCGCTGATCACCTGCTATCTGACCGATGGCATCGACGCCGGCGAGATCGCGCACGGCCACGCCGAGGGCATCTTCACCGCCGCCAAGCTCTATCCCGCCAACGCCACGACCAATTCCGCGCATGGCGTCACCGATGTCCGCCATATCCGCGCCGCACTCGAAACCATGCAGCGCATCGGGATGCCGCTGCTGGTGCATGGCGAAGTCACCGATGCCGACGTCGATATCTTCGACCGCGAAGCCGTGTTCATCGACCGCACCCTTGCCGCGCTGGTGCGCGACTATCCGGCGCTCAAAATCGTTTTCGAACACATCACCACCGCCGAGGCCGCGGCATTCGTTGAATCGGCGCCCGCCACTGTCGCCGCGACGATCACCCCGCACCATCTCGCCATCAACCGCAACGCGATGTTCGAAGGCGGCATCCGCCCGCACCTCTATTGCCTGCCGGTGCTGAAGCGCGAACGCCACCAGCTGGCGCTGCGCAAGGCGGCGGTATCGGGCAATCCGAAATTCTTCCTCGGCACCGATTCCGCACCGCACGCGCTGCCGACCAAGGAAACCGCCTGCGGGTGTGCCGGCATGTTCAACGCGCCGTTCGCGCTCGAAAGCTATGCGCGGACGTTCGATGAGGAAGGCGCGCTCGACCGGCTCGAAGGCTTTGCCAGCGAATTCGGCCCGGCCTTTTACGGCCTGCCGCTCAACACCGGCACGATCACGCTGGAGCGCGCGGCCGTGACCGTGCCCGATCGCGTCGGCGATGTGGTGCCGTTCCTGGCCGGCGAAACGCTGGAATGGCGCTTTGCCGGCTGACGATCAGTCGAGATAGCGCCGGCCGATCGCGGTCAGGTCGTCCGCCAGGTCATAGACCATCGGGCGCCCGGTCGGGATTTCCTCATGGACGATATCGTCGTCCGAAATGCCCGACAGGTGCTTGACCAGCGCCCGCAGCGAATTGCCATGCGCGGCGATGATCACGCGCTTTCCGGCGCGCAATTCGGGCACGATGGCCGTTTCCCAATAGGGCAGCACCCGCGCGATCGTGTCCTTCAGGCTTTCGGCATCCGGGATGGCGATGCCGGCATAGCGGCGGTCACCCGACAGGTCATAGGGCGACCCCGCGGCCAGCGGCGGTGGCGGAATATCGAAACTGCGGCGCCAGATCCTGACCTGGTCCTCACCATGTTCGGCCGCCGTCTCGGCCTTGTTCAGCCCGGTCAGCCCGCCATAATGGCGTTCGTTGAGCTGCCAGTTCTTGACCACCGGCAGCCACAGCCGGCCCATCGATTCGAGCGCCAGATTGAGCGTCTTGATCGCGCGCGTCTGCACGCTGGTGAAGGCGATATCGAAATCGAGCCCCGCCGCCTGCATGGCGACCCCGGCCGCGGTCGCTTCGGCGATGCCCTTGTCGGTCAGATTGACGTCCCACCAGCCGGTGAAACGGTTTTCGAGATTCCACGCCGACTGGCCGTGGCGAAGGAGGACGAGACTTGGCATGGGCGCTCCGATCGATTGCGCCGCCGCTGTGCCAGCCCGGCGCCGGTCAACGCAAGTGGCGCCTCAGCGCAGGCAAGCGGCCCGTCGCCTCAGGGCTTTTTGAAGCGATAGACAAACTGGTCGGTAAAGCCGCGGATCGCCGGATCGAACACCATCTTGTCGTGGCGATCCTGCGGATTGGCGAGTGCCACCGATTCGCCATCGAAGGTGAATCCGGCGGCAGTCACCTCGGCGCGCACCGCGGCCGGATCGATGCGGTGCAGCGTGTTGGTCGCGGTCAACGCCGATCCCGCGGTGGCGGCGTGATCGACGATGACATAGACGCCGCCCGGCTTCAGCGCCGCGAACACCGCCTTGTTGAAACCGAGCACGCCTTCGGGCGGCAGGCTGTTGTGGAGGTCGTGGTAATTCTGCGCCGTCCAGACCACGTCGAGCGTGCCGGTCAGCGCCGGATCGCCGAGTGCCGAAATCACCTTCACATTGCCATAGCCCTGCGCCCCGAGGTCGCGGATCGCCTTGGCCTGCTCGGGCACGCGCTTTTCGGCCTCGGCCGGGATGATCGCCGTCACGCTGCCAGTGGGCGCCGCGGCGAGCGCGAACACCCGGGTGAAATAGCCGCCGCCCGGAATGAAATCGGCGACATTCGACCCCGGCCCGATGCCGGCGAACGCCACCATTTCGGCGGGCTTGCGCGCCGCATCGCGCTTGCTGTCGGCTTCAGGGCGGACCGGCGTAGCGGCGCTGGCGATGGCGGCAGAGGCAAGCAGGATGGCAAAAGCGAACCGACGATGCATGGCTATCACCTCCCGAAAACAGCGCATTGCCACGCCGTGCCTCTGAATATCACACGGACACCCCGACCGACAAAGCCTAAACATGGCCGCTGCGCCGGGGCAGCATAATGCGCACCGATGCCTGGCTTGACTTCATTTCGACGGCGGCATGGTTTCGGCAAAGAATTTCCGCGCAATGTGCCAGCTGAATTCATGGCCCGCCGGGTCGGCGACGACGTCGAGCCGGCCCTTGTCGCCATAGAGGGATCGCAATAGCGCCGGGGAACCTCGCGTTGCGCAACCAGATGTCACCGCGAAGCCTCGTCCGCACGATCGCACCGTCTTTGGCGGCCCAGTTGCCGCCCGGGGCCTGCCAGCCCGCCAGATCATTGCCGGCCCATAGCAGGATCGTTCCCGATTCATACGCGGCGCGATCGATCGTGTTCGGCGCGGCGGCCAGCACGGGTGCGGCGATGGCCATCGCCAGGATCATGGCATTCAGACGCATGCGAAATCCTTGGCGATCGACCGATTTTAGGGACAATCGCGCCGCAAACAATACAGTGTTGTCTGGACCTTGGCGGGCCGGCGTCGGGTGGCGAAACTGGGATCGCGATGCGCCCGGCCGTACAGTAAGGCCATACGATGCTGTATCGAACGGCTGCCGAGCGAGGGACGCAAACTGATGCCAGATATCAACAGCTGGTCGACCCGGCGCCCAGGCGGATCCGGCGCAGACTCGCGACGACAGACTGGATCAAGGCCGCCCGCACCGCGCTGATCAAGAACGGGATCGATGGCACCAAGGTCGATCTGCTGGCCAAGACGCTCAAGGTGACGCGGGGCAGCTTCTACTGGCATTTCGAAGACCGCGCCGCCCTGCTCCGTGCCGTGCTGGCGCATTGGGAGGCGACCAACAACGCAGCGATGCTGGCCGCCATCGCGGCCGCCTGGGCGCGTGGCGATCGTGCCGATTTTGCCGATAGCGTCGGCCGGCTCTGGGCCGACGAAAAGGATTACAGCCCGGCCTATGATTCCGCCGTCCGCGACTGGGCCCGCACCGATGCCAAGGTCGCCGCCGCGGTCCACCGTGTCGATGCGCAGCGGATCGATGCGTTCCGGCAGATGTTCGAAGCCTATGGCTTTGCAGGCGATGTCGCGCTGGTGCGCGCCCGCATCACCTATTTCCACCAGGTCGGCTATTACACGCTCGCATTGCGCGAAAGCCGCGCGGATCGCGATCGGCTCGCGCCGCTTTACGACGAAATCCTGCTGTTCTGAACGCAGGCTCAGTCCCGCGCCGCGAGCGCCGCCAGTTCCCTGACCAGCTTGGCAGCAACGCTGCAGGTCATGTCGTGGATATCGCGATCCGGATTATATTCGACGACATCGCCGCCGACGATCGGCCCCGGGATGCGCGCCAGCAGGTCGATCAGCTCGCGCAGCGTCAACCCGCCGGGTTCGTGATGCGAAACACCCGGCGCATGCGCCGGATCAAGGCCATCGAGATCGATCGACACGTAAAGCGGCCCGGTCGGGATCGGCACGCTGTTCACGTCAAAGCCGCGCATGGGCACGACCTCCACGCCGAACCGCGTCGCCTGCTGGCGCTGGTGCGCGTTCATCGTGCGAATGCCGACCTGGACCAGCCGGTTGGCCAGCCCGTCCTCCATGATCCGCGCGAACGGCGACGCGTGCGAGCGCCGGTTGCCCAGCAGTTCATCGTAAAGATCGGGGTGCGCATCGATGTGGAGGATCGCCACCGGGCCGTGGCGCGCGGCGATCGCCTTGAGCACCGGATAGGTGACGGCATGGTCGCCGCCGATCATGATCGGCACGTCGCCGGCCGCCAGTGCCGCGGCGACCGCGTCGGTGATGCGTTCGTCGTCGCCCGGCGAGCCATCGATCGCGACGTCACCGCGATCGTTGACGATGATATCGACACCGATTTCGCCGCCCAGTTCGGTGGCACTGTTGCCCTTGTCGCTCGCCATCATCGCGCGGACCAGCGGCGGCGCCTTCGCCGGCCCCTTGAGGAAACTGCTGTTCGCATCGGTCGGCAAGCCGATTATCGCTACCTTGGCCATCGCACCGCGTCCCCTGGGCCGAAGTCGGCTGCTTTGGTCATAATTCGCACGGCCGGGCAAGCGCTGGCAACGTCGCAGATAACAGACATTACTGTACTGAATGGGTAGTGGCGATTCTGCATGCCGCGCTTGGCGCGCTATCTTGTGCCCGCGCGAAGGGATGCCATGCACAGGTTCATGCTGATTGCCGCGACGCTGGTCGCGCCGGCCAATGCTGCCGCCAATGCAGCGGCCACCGATCACGATCGCATTGCCGCCGCTGCCAACGCCGCTTTCGCCGAAGCGATCACCGAACAGCCGCTACTGCTGCTGCGCGCCGGCAAGGCCGCGCGGCGCCTGCCCGATCCGTCCCCTGCCGCACGGGCCGCCTTTGCCGCACGCGCCGATGCAATCGTCGCCCCGCTCGCCGGCATCGACATGGCGAAGCAACCGCTCGCCGAAGCCGTCCTGCTTGAAAAGCTGCACTGGTTTACCGATCGCGCCCATGCCGATGCGGCGCTGGTCGATTATGTGTTTCCGATCGGCGGCTATGCCGCGCCGGTGCTCAGCGCCTTTGACGTGTTCGCCCAATATCCGCTCGATACCGTCGCCCAGCGCGACGACTACCTCGCGCTTCTCGCCGATGCCGCGCGGCTGATCGATACGATGGCGCCGCGGCTGCAGGCGCAGGCGGCGCGTGGCATCGCCGTGCCAACAACGTGCCTGGCCGCCGACCGGCTCAAGGCGATGACAGCCGCCGACGCAAAGGCCTTTGCCGCCGCGGCCACGCATATCGTCGCAACCGGCATCAGGCCCGCCGCGCAACGCTTCATCGCGTTCGCCCGCGGGCCGTTCGCGGCAACCGCTTCCGCCCGGGCTTTGCTACCGACGCCAAGCGCAAGTCCTGACGATGCGCTGACTGCGACACGCGCAATCCTGCGGTGTCGCCGATTCATTTCTGCGACTGTCAGGAGTCGGTCAGCGGCGCGTTGCATATCGGCGTCACCGGACGAATTTTCCGCCGGTTCGACAAGGACAGGTTCCATGACGAATGTGTTGGTACTGAAGACGATGATCGCGCTTTCGGCGTTCTCCATCGCCGGCGTAGCCCTTGCCGGGCCGGTCTGCACGACCGAGCCCAAAGCAAAGTGGCTGACCGAGGTGCAGATGAAGGCCAAGGTCGCCGAACTCGGCTACAAGTCTATCAAGACCTTCCAGGTTTCGGGGAGCTGCTATGAAATCTATGGTCTCAACAAGGACGGCAAGCGCGCCGAGGTCTATTTCAATCCGGTCACCGGCGCCGTCGTCAAAGCCAATATCGACTGATGATGGCAACGCCCCTCATCAGCGACCCGAACAGCCTTGCCCGGACGGGCACGGCTGGTCAGCCGGTCAAGGTCTGGGACCCGCTGGTGCGGATCCTGCACTGGACGATGGCGCTCGGCGTCATTGCCAATCTCAGCTTGTTTCGCGAGAACGAGGATGTTCATAACATCGTCGGATATGTGGTGCTCGGCGCGCTGTCGGTGCGGATTATCTGGGGCTTTGTCGGCTCACGACATGCGCGCTTTGCCGATTTCGTGCCGCGGCCGACGACGCTCGCCGGTTATCTCAAGGCCATGCTGGCCCGCCGCGACCCGCGCTACATCGGTCATAACCCGGCCGGATCGGTAATGATCATCGCCTTGCTGATGTTGTTGGCGATGCTGGGGATTACAGGCTGGATGATGAGCCTCGATCGCTTCTGGGGTGTCCCCTGGGTCGAAAGCCTGCACGAGACCGCTGCCAACATTGTCATGGCCGCTGCCATCCTGCACGTCCTCGCCGCAATCTTTGAAAGCGTGCGTCACCGCGAAAACCTGCCATGGTCGATGATAACCGGTACCAAGCGGGCACCATCGGGAACGGATGTCGATCATGCGCCTCCTTCTCGTTGAAGATAACCCGAGGCTGGCCGGCCTGATCCGCGATGGCCTGCAGGGCCAGGGCTTCGCTGTCGACTGGTGCGGGACCATAGCGGGCACCGAGGCCGCGCTTCAGGTCAACGATTATGACCTGCTGCTACTCGATCTTGGTCTCCCCGATGGCGACGGGCTCGAACTGCTTCGGCACGTCCGCCGCCGCAAGGACACGACGCCCATCCTGATCCTGACGGCGCGGGGCGGGCTTGACGATCGTGTCAATGGCCTCGATGCCGGCGCCGATGACTACCTCGTCAAGCCGTTCCAGATCCCGGAACTGGCTGCGCGCTGCCGGGCGCTGATGCGAAGACCTGGTGCGGCGCTCGGTACCATTCTGGCTTGCGGCAACGTCATGCTCGATACTGCCGAGCGCAGTATCACAATCGCAACGACACCCGTCGAGGCACCGCCGCGCGAAGTCGATCTGCTCGAGCACCTGCTGCGCCGCGCCGGGCATGTCGTCGCCAAGGCCGCGCTGGAAAACTCGCTCTATGCCATGGACGCCGAGGTTACCCCCAACGCGCTCGAAGCCGTCGTGTCGCGGCTGCGCAAGCGCCTGGCTGCGGCCGGTGCCGACGTGACCATCCGAACCGTACATGGCGTTGGCTATGCGCTGGTTGCGCCGGTCGCGGCGCCTTCGACCACAGAGGCTGCGAATGCCTGACCGGTCGGGTACGGGGCCATCGCTGTTCCGGCAGATTGCCAGGCGCCTGGTTGCCTTCACACTGATCTTTGCGCTGCTCGACGTTGTCATCGTCGTGGTGACCTACGCCCGGCAACCGGAGTCACTGGCCCAGGAATTGCTGGGGCTCGAAGCGCACCGCGTTGCGGCCATGGCTGATCCCGCCAAAGCGCCGCCCCCGGTCGGCACGCAGAATTGGTCAGCGCGCTTTGTCCAGCCTGAAGTCGATGACGATGCTGTCCTCATCGATTGGACGCGACGCGAACAGATCAAGGGCGGCTACCGGATCAGCGGCGTCCGCGCGCTCGATGACGGTGCCGCCCCGCGCTGGCTCCTTCTCCGCTTCGACGTCATCGGCATCAGGCCATTCCTGCCGGTCATCCGCAACGAACTCATCGAGCATGTTGCCTTGCCGCTGGTCCCGCTTGCCGGGCTGCTCCTGTTGTTCAACATCGTCTCGGTGCGGCGCGTGCTTGCCCCGTTGCGGCGGGCCGAAGCCGAAGTCGACGGCCTTGATCCGGACAACATGTCGTTGCGGCTGACCGTACCCGGCGAACCGCGTGAGGTCGATACATTGGTCAGGTCGTTCAACCGGGCGCTGGCGCGGCTCGAATCCTCGGTTCTGGCCTTGCGCGATTTCACCGCAAGTGCCGCGCATGAACTGCGCACGCCGCTGGCCATCATGCAGCTCTCGCTGGAGCGGTTGCCGGCCAGCGCCATCAAGTCCGAATTGCAGACCGACGCCGATCGAATGACCCGGCTGGTCAGCCAGATGCTCGACCTGGCGCAGGCCGATGCGCTTGTCGTGAAAGATCCCGTTGCCGTCGACCTTGCCGCAATCGGACGCGATGTGGTCACGCAGCTCGCTCCCAAAAGCTTTTCGGCCGGCAGCGAACTGACGTTCTCCGATCATGGCGGCGCAATTGCCCAGGGGCATGCCGAAGCCGTGTTCCGCATCTACCGCAACCTTGTCGACAACGCGCTGGCGCATGCCCCCGGTGCAACACCCATAGCCGTGTCCGCCGGCCCGGGGCCGCAGCTCGCCGTTCGCGACCATGGCCCCGGCATTCCGGCAGCTGACCAGACGCATCTGTTCGAACGCTTCTGGCGCAAGGATCGCAGCAGCTCGGACGGTGCCGGGCTTGGCCTCGGCATCGTGAAGCGACTGGTCGATGCGCATGGCGGAACCATCGCCATCGAGACACCTGCAGGCGGCGGCGTCTTGTTTCGGGTGCAGTTCCCGGACTTTGCTTCACCCGGGAAATAATGCGGCCGCGTCAGGATTCCGTCAGGCGGTGGCGTTAGCCAGACAGTCGACTGCAAGGCTTGAAGGAGACACTTGTGATAGCCGTCGCCACACGGCCTTGCGGTCTCGGTGGCAGCGTAGGCAATTGTTGCCGGTGTCTATGGTGCCGTAAAGGTTGATACGCAGGCTTTCGCGCCTGCCGCCCAACGCGACGCGGGCGGCGGCGATCGAGACGACGACTAAGGGCGACCCCCCATTGACCTGAACCGGCTGTGTTGCGAGCCCTTGCTCCGGCGCACCCCAACCGATGAGATGACATGCCCCCAGCTTCACGCCCATTTCTCGTTGCCGCCGTGCTGCTCTTCACCGGGTCGCCGGCAGCCGCTGCTGACCGCTTGCTGACGGTTACTGCGACACAGCGCCAGCAGTTGGGCATTCGCACGACAATCGCGCATACCGCCGAAGCGGCGGCAATCGCCACATTGCCAGCGACGATCACGCCACCACCGGGCGCGCGGGTCGCCGTATCTGCGCCGTTTGCCGGCGTCATCCGCCAAAGCTATGCGGTATCCGGCCAGGCCGTGGCGAAGGGCGAGGCGCTTGCCACGGTGTTCAGCCGCGAAGTGCTCGAAATGGGTGCCGAGCTTGCCCGCGCCCGCGCCCGCAGCGGCGTTGCCCGCTCGGCCGCGACACGCACCGACCAGCTGGTTCGCGAAGGCATTGCCGCCGGCGCCCGCGCCGACGAAGCCCGCGCCGCCCTGAACGAAGCCGAAGCTGATGTATCGTCCCGGTCGCGCCTGCTGGCCCTCGCCAATGCCGATGCCCGTACCGGATTCTACACGCTGCGCGCGCCGATTGCCGGGCGAATCAGCAGCGCCAATATCCAGATCGGCGGCGCGGTCGACGGCGCCACGGCGCCCTTCGTCATCGATGCCGCCCGCCGCTACGCCGTGGAAGCGCAGTTGCCGGAACGACTTGTCGGCAAGGTGCGCCCCGGCGACCGGATCGGCCTGCCCGGCGGAATCGTCGGGATCGTGACGTTCATCGGTGCAACCATCGACCCGCAGACCCGTGCCGCCCTGCTCAAGGCCAGCCTGCCCGCGGCGCCGGGGCTGGTTATCGGCCGCACGATCAGCGTCAGCCTCATGGGCCCCGCCATCGCTGGCACCGTCTCGATTCCGGCGAGCGCCATCGTGCGTATCGGCCGTGGCACGATGGTATTCGTCGAAGCGCCCGGCGGCTTTGCGATGCGGCCGGTGACGCTTGTTTCGGCGAATGGGCCGGATGCTGTTGTGCGTGGGTTGCCGAGCGGCACCCGCGTCGCGGTCGCCGGGATCAGCGAGCTGAAGGCCCTTGGCCTCGCCGCCGCGGCCGGGAACTGACACCATGCTGCACCGTCTCGTCGCCGCGGCACTCGGCGCGCGTCTCGTCGTCATTGCGCTGGCGCTGCTCGTCGCCGGCATCGGGGGCTGGGCCTTTGCCACGCTGCCGATCGACGCCTTTCCGGACATCGCCCCGACACAGGTCAAGATCATCCTGAAGGCGCCGGGCATGACCCCGGAGGAGGTCGAAACCCGCGTCATCACACCGATCGAGACCGAAATGCTCGGCATCCCCAACAAGGTGATGCTGCGATCGGTGGCCAAATACGCTGTCGCCGACATCACCATCGATTTTGCCGACGGCACCGATATCTACTGGGCCCGGCAACAGGCTGCCGAACGCCTCGCCGGGGTGCGCGACCAGATGCCGGCCCTCGTCGAAGGCGGCCTGGCGCCGGTATCCACGCCGCTGTCCGACGTGCTGATGTTCACGATCGAAGGGCCGCTCGATCTCGCTGCCAAGCGGACACTGCTCGACTGGACGATCCGCCCGGCGCTGCGCACGCTGGCGGGCGTCGCCGATGTCAATTCGCTCGGCGGCCATGCCGTAACGTTCGACGTTCGGCCCGATCCGGTGGCGCTGGCAACCGTCGGGCTCACGGTGGCGGACCTGCGCGCCGCGATCATGGCCGGCAACCGCAACGATGGCGCCGGACGCCTCGCCGAAGGCGAGGAGGCGCTGATCGTCCGTGTCGTCGGTGCCGTGCAGACGGTCGCCGACCTCGAAGCGCAGGTCGTTGCCAATCGCGGCGGCAGCGTTGTCCGTCTCGGCGATGTCGCCACGGTCGCGACCGGCAGCCTGACCCGCTATGGCGCCGTCAGCATGGACGGCAAGGGCGAGGCTGTCGAAGGCATCGTCATCTCGATGCGCGGCGCCGATGCCTCGAAGGTCGTTGCAACCGTGCGCGACAAGCTGGCGGAATTGCAGCCGGCGCTGCCGCCGGGCACGTCGATCAAGGTCTTCTATGATCGCGCCGATCTGATCGGCCACGCAGTGGGCACCGTCGAGGAAGCACTGCTCGAAGCGACGGTGCTCGTGGTCATCCTGCTGTTCGTCTTTTTGGGCAATATCCGCGCCGCACTGATCGTCGCTGTCACCCTGCCGATGGCGGCGCTGATCACCTTCATCCTGATGCGCAGCGTCGGCCTCACTGCCAATCTGATGAGCCTGGGTGGCCTTGCCATCGCCATCGGCATGCTGGTCGATGGCGCCGTCGTCGTGATCGAAAATGCCGTCGAACGGCTGAGCGCGCCCGAGACTTATGGCGAAACGCCGGGCAACCGCTTGCTGGCGGCAACCAGTGAAGTCATCGTGCCGGTGACGGCGGGTATCGTCATCATCGCGCTGGTGTTCATGCCGCTGCTGTCGCTGCAGGGGCTGGAGGGCAAATTGTTCGCCCCCGTCGCGCTGACCATCGTCTTTGCCCTTGGTGCCTCGCTGGTGCTGGCGCTGACACTGGTGCCGGTGCTGGCGTCGCTCGGGCTCAAGCACGGCCAGCACGGCGAGCCCTGGATCATGCGCAAATTGTCGCCGCTTTACGCCCGGCTGCTCGACAGTGCCTTTCACCACCGGACCATCACCTATGCGATCGCCGCCGCCTCGCTGGCGCTCGCGGTCGTGACCTATGGCGCGGTCGGCAAGACCTTCATGCCGGTCATGGATGAAGGCTCCATCATCATGCAGACGACGAAGCTGCCGTCGATCGGCCTCGACCGCAGCCTCGTCGTCGATCAGGCCGTGCAGCGCGCCGTGCTGGCCAAGGTGCCGGAGGTGACCAGCATGGTATCGCGATCGGGGTCCGACGAGATCGGCCTCGATCCGATGGGCCTCAACGAAACCGACGCCTTTCTGACGCTGAAGCCGCGCGCCGAATGGCGGCAGCCGGACAAGGCCTGGGTGACTGGCGAAATCCGCAAGGCGATGGACGACCTGCCGGGGGTGACGCCATCGTTCACCCAGCCCATCGAGATGCGTGTTTCCGAAATGCTGACCGGCAGCCGCGGAGATCTCGCGGTGAAGATTTTCGGCCCCGACCTCAAGACCTTGAGCGCGCTTGCCGGGGAGGTGGAGACTGTCCTGCGCGGCGTCCGCGGTGCCACGGATGTGCTCACGCTGGCCAATGATCGCGTCGCCTATCTCCAGCTCGATATCGATCGCCTTGCTGCGGGACGTGCCGGCCTGTCGACCGACCAGTTCGAGGATGCATTGCGCATGCAGGTCGAGGGCATGCGTGCCGGCGTTGTTGCTGAAGCCGGCCGCCGTGTGCCGATCCTCATCCGCGGCGACAGCGCCACCAGAACCGATGTCGCCGCCTTCACCGACATGCCGTTGCGCACGCCCGACGGGCAGACCGCGCGGATCAGCGATGTCGCGCGCGTCAGCCGCGTCGATGGCCCGGTCAAGATCGAGCATGAGAACGGCTCGCGCTTTGCACTGGTGCAGGCCTTTGTCTCGGGCCGCGATCTCGTCGGCTATGTCGAGGATGCGCAGGCGGCCGTGGCTGCGAGGATCAAGCTCCCTCGCGGCTACACCCTTGTCTGGGGCGGGCAGTTCGAGAATCAGCAGCGCGCCGCTGCCCGGCTGAGTATCGTCGTACCGATCGCGCTGCTGCTGATCTTCGGCGTGCTGCTGGCAACCCTGCGGTCGCTGCGGGCCGCGCTGCTGATCCTCGCCAATATCCCGTTCGCCATGGTCGGCGGCATCGTCGCGCTGTGGATTGCCGGCGCCTATCTGTCGGTGCCGGCGTCGGTCGGCTTTATCGCGCTGCTCGGCATCGCCGTGCTCAACGGCCTGGTGCTGGTATCGCATTTTCGCGAACTGCGCGCCGCCGGTCTGCCGATCGACCAGGCGGTTCGCCAGGGCGCGGCGCGGCGGCTGCGGCCGGTCCTGATGACAGCGAGCATCACCGCATTCGGCCTGGTGCCCTTGTTGTTCGCCACCGGGCCGGGCAGCGAGATCCAGCAGCCGCTCGCGATCGTCGTCATCGGCGGGCTACTCACTTCCACGCTGCTAACGCTCGTGCTGCTGCCGCTGCTTTACGAACGCTATGGCGAGCCCCGCCCCGGCCACGAGGCTTTCGCATGATCCGCACGTTTTTCATCGCGCTCCTGATAGGCGCTGCTCCGGTGCCGCAGTCCGACACGGGTCCGTTGCCGATCGACCTCGTCGATACAGCGCTCGACAGTTCACCGCTGGTGACCGAAGCTGCGGCGCGGTTGCAGGCAGCGCAGGCGCAGGCTCGGGCGCTCGGTATCGGCAGCCACGAGTTTATGGTGACAGGCACCTATATCCGGCGCTCGGTCGACCGCGAAGGCGGCTATAACGAGTTCGACACGACCCTCAGCCGCGGTATCCGCCTGCCCGGCAAGGCCGCGCTGGATCGCAAGGCTGGTGCGCTCGGGGTGGAGGTCGCCGAAAATCTGCTTGAGGACGCGCGCCACCAGGCGGCGCTGCAGCTGGCGCAGCTGTGGTACGACTGGTTGCTCGCCGAGGCCGATGCCAACGTCGATGCCGCGGCGACTCTCTCATTCGACACCTCACTCGTTGCCGTCTCCCGCCAGGTGGCGTTGCGGGACGCGGCGGCGCTTGATGCCGACCAGGTTCGGGCCGCACGTGACGGCGCCCGCGCCCTCGAAGCCGCGGCGCGCGGTCGGGCCGCAGCTGCGCGTGCCAACATGGCAGCGCAGTTCCCGTCGCTGCCGCTGCCCGGCAGCGTCCCCCAGATCACCGCGCCTGTGCTGCCGGCGGAGGGCCTCGCCCATTGGCGGGATCTGGTTCTCGAGCGCAGTCACGAGATCCGAGCCGCAGAGCTGGAGGCGGAACGCTTGGCAGCAGTGGCCGAGCGCGCACGTCTCGACCGTTTCGCCGACCCGTCGATCGGCGTTCGCGCCTTCAGCGAGCGCAGCGGCGCCGAAACCGGGCTCGGCATCGTCGCCAGCATGCCGCTCGGCGGCGGCAACCGCCGTGCGCTTGCCGACCAGGCGACCGCCGACCGCACGGCCGCCGACGCCAGGCTCGTTGCCACCAGGCGCGACATCGCCGCCACGGCCAATATGGACCTTGCCAATGCCAACGCGGGCGTTGCGGCATGGGAAGCCGCTGCGGCAGCGGCGGCCAGCACCGGAACTGCAGCCGCCCGTCTCCGCCAGGGGCGCAAACTGGGCGCTACCGATCTTGCAACGCTGTTGTATGCCGAACGCCAGGCGCTGGAGGCAAACCGTGCCGAACTTGCAGCGCGAGCAGCCGCAGTCCGCGCACTGTTGAAGTTGCGCATTGATGCCCACCTGATCTGGGCAAAGCCGGAATAGCGGGCGCTCCAGCCGATGTTCGAGCGCATCACGCCCGATAGCGTTGTCTGGGCGGACGGGAGAACGATCAAGGTCGACGCAATCTTTTGGTGCACCGGCTTTCGCCCGTCGCTGGATTTTTTGGCGGGCCTCCGGATTATCGGCGCCGATGGCAAGGTCGCCGTCAGTGAGCAGGGTCAGGCGCTGGCTGAGCCAAGGCTCTGGCGGCTCGGATACCGCGACTGGACGGGCTTCGCCTCGGCAACGCTCATCGACTGCGGGCGCACGGCCCGCGAAGCCGCGCGGGCGATCAGCATATTATAACCTGCCGGACTGGCCGCAATGACACGCCCAAGCGTCCTGAAAGCGTTGCCGGATATTCCGGGTCGCACGTGCCTCCACTTTAATGGATCGTTGGCGGCTGCCTACCCGCTAGCCGTGCCGACTGCCCTGCAAGAACCCTCTCGATCGTGCCGCCTTGGACGATGACCGAAAACAGCACGACGACGTAGGTGGCAGCCAAAGCAATGGAACGCGCCGACCCGTCCGGAAGGCCGAGCACCAGAGCGACCGATATCCCGCCGCGCAGGCCGCCCCAGATCAACGTCACCGGCGCCATCTGCCCAAGGTTCAGCAAGGGCCGCATCGCGATCAACGGCCCCATGACCGAGATCGTCCGGGCGACCAGCACCAGCGGGATAGCACCGACGCCGAGGACGAGCAGCCGCCAGTCCTGCGGGATCATCACCACCTCGAGCCCGATGAGCAGGAACAGCACGGCGTTGAGGATGTCATCGATCAGCGACCAGAACTTTAGCAGATAGTCGCGGGTGATGTCGCTCATGGCGAGCTGGACGCCAGAATTCCCGATGACCAACCCGGCAACCGCCATCGCCACCGGCCCGCTGACGTGGATGCGGCCGGCGAGCGCATAGCCGCCCATGACGACGGCAAGACTGATCATTACTTCGGTCTTGTATTCATCGATCGATCGCATCGCACGGAACGCCAGCCACCCGATCGCCAGGCCGAGCAGTATCCCGCCGCCTGCCTCTACGGCGAAGAGGTGCATGCCGCGCGTCAGCGACAGGGGCTGATCGCTTGCGGCCGCGGCGACGAGGATGGTGAACACCACGACGCCGACGCCATCGTTGAACAGGCTTTCGCCGGCAACCGTGGCTTCGAGCGTCGGCGTCACACTGGCGCGCTTCAGCACCGCCATTACAGCGACAGGGTCTGTCGGGCTGATTAGCGCGCCGAACACAAGGCACCAGGCCAGCGGCAACGGGAAGCCCAGCCAACCGGTGAGCACGAAAAAGCCGGCACCGACGAGTGCAGTGGAGATCAACACGCCGACGGTACTGAGAACGAGGATAGGCCAGCGCCCTCGGCGCATCTCCTGCCAATCAACATGAAGGGCGCCGGCAAACAGCAAGAACGACAGCATGCCGTCCATCAACGTGGCATGGAAGTCGATCCCGGCGATGAAACCGACGACCTGGTGACTGACCGTGCTGTTCGGCAACGCGCGATCGAGGCCGACGACAATCAGCGAGGCGACCGCGCCCATTATCGTCAAGCCGATCGAGGACGGCAGTTTGACGAAGCGAAAGTTGAGGTAGCTGAGTGTGGCCGCCAGCACGATGAGGATCGCCGCGGCGTCAAAAGGTGTGAGGACCATGGAACACTTATCCGGAGCTAATACACGCGCTGCTTCAGCCACCCTAAACGGTTAGCGGCGAGGAAGGCAGCAGATAGACGGCATTTGGGACGCGGTAGCTTCTAATTTCGGAAAGGCCCTGTTCTTGCCGTTTACCCCCTCGGGGTCAGGCCGCAATCGGCTCGACCCGCGGCTGCCATTTGAGGACAAGCTTCGTAACCCAAGCGTCAGTCGTGGCGGAACTTGCACTACCTCGAAGGTTTTCCGACACCCCTGTCTGAAAGCACTAAACGCACTCTCGATATCGTCACCGATACCGTCGAGAATACCGTCAATTTATCGGGCTTGGAAGGTTTACGGTGAAATAGCGCGAAACGGTGATAAACACGACTGTTCCAGATTATATCATGACAACATGAGGTTGGACATCAAAATGGAACATTCCGAAACATGAAAAAAAGGCCCGGACGTTGCCGTCCGGGCCAGTCGGTTTCCTTGGGGAGGAACCTGTCGAGATGCGGCCCTTATGGGCGGGCCGGCATCAATAGTTGTAGGCGCGTTCGCCGAGTTCGGAGATGTCGAGACCTTCGCGTTCGACTTCGACGGTCGGGCGCAGGCCGATGGTCTTGTCGAGAAGGAAGAACAGCACCGCCGAAACGCCGCCCGACCAAACGAGGGTCACCAGGACCGCCTTGGACTGGGTGACGAGCTGGGCTGCCATGTCGAACTTGCCCGCAACCGCCGGGATGACGGTGTAGTCGAGGAAGCCCTGGCCACCCAGCGCCGGGTCGGCAACGATCGCCGTGCCGATGGCGCCGATGATGCCACCGATGCAGTGGACACCGAAGACATCGAGCGAGTCGTCATACTTCAGCTTGTTCTTGATGGTGGTGCAGAAGACGTAGCAGACGATGGCGGCGACGATGCCGAGGACGATCGATGTCATCGGCGTGGCATAGCCCGAGGCCGGGGTGACGGCGACGAGGCCGGCCACCGCGCCAGTGACACCACCGAGCATCGACGGCTTGCCGTGGCTGACCTGTTCGATCAGCATCCAGGCGACCGCCGCCCCCGCCGTGGCGGTGAAGGTGTTCATCATGGCGAGCGCCGTCAGGCCGTTCGATTCAAGGTTGGAGCCGGCATTGAAGCCGAACCAGCCGACCCAGAGCAGCGAGGCGCCGATCATCGTCATGACGAGGCTGTGCGGCGGCATGGCTTCCTTGCCGAAACCGGTGCGCTTGCCAAGCACCAGGCAGCCGACAAGGCCTGCGATACCGGCGTTGATGTGGACGACGGTGCCGCCGGCAAAATCCATGGCGCCCTTGCCCCACAGATAGCCATAGTCCGTCGGCGCATCCTTGAGGAAGTCCGGGCCGGCCCAGTACCAGACCATATGGGCCATCGGGAAATAGACGATGGTCGACCACAGCACGACGAAGATCATCAGCGACGAGAACTTCACGCGTTCGGCAAAGGCGCCGACGATGAGGCCCGGGGTGATCATCGCAAAGGTCATCTGGAAGGCGATGAAGACATATTCGGGAATGTACACGCCGTTCGAGAAGGTGGCGGCCATCGACGATGTCGTGACGCCGTTCAGGAACATCTTGCTGAATCCGCCGACGAACTCGCCGCCGCCGGTGAACGCCATGCTGTAGCCATAGGTGACCCACAACAGGCAGACGATGGCGCAGATCATGAAGACCTGGGTCAGCACCGACAGCATGTTCTTGGTGCGGACCAGGCCGCCGTAGAACAGCGCGAGGCCGGGGACGGTCATCAGGAACACCAGCGCCGTCGCGGTCAGCATCCAGGCCGTGTCGCCCTTGTCGGCAACCGGCGCGGCCGGGGCTGCGGCCGGTGCAGCGGCGGCGACCGCATCGACAACGGCCGGTGCGGCGGTGGCGGCAGCATCGGCGACCGCGGCGGCTTCCTGTGCAAACGCCGGTGCGGCGGCAAACAGGGCCACCCAGGCGGCCCCCTTCGCGATGGTCTTCAGGTCAAAATTCATATGTCCCCCTCCGGTCTTCAGAGTGCGGTTTCGTTGGTTTCGCCGGTGCGGATGCGCACCGCCTGGCCGATCTCGGCAACGAAGATCTTGCCATCGCCGATCGATCCGGTGTGCGCCGCCTGCTGGATGGTTTCCACGACCTTGGCGCATTCGGCGTCGTCGACGACGACCTCGATCTTGATCTTGGGCACCATATTGGTGGTGTATTCGGCGCCGCGATAAATTTCGGTCTGACCCTTCTGGCGGCCGAACCCCTTGACCTCGCTGACCGTCATGCCCTGCACGCCGGCCGCCGACAGCGCCTCGCGCACATCGTCGAGCTTGAACGGCTTGATGACTGCAATGACGAGTTTCATGGCCCCTCCCTGACGCGACCAGCCGCGTTGGAAACTGCCATGCATGGATCGTGCCAGTTCGTCACACCATCGTCACACAGCCGTTACCCGGTGTTAACATCCCGTCATGTTGCCCGATTCAGTGGCAAAGCCCGGCCCGCGGCGCAATTTTTGTGCAGGTGCGAGATAGGCGGCGATGCGAAACATCCGCACAGGGGCTAGCCGAGCGCCCGTATCCGGTCCCAATTGTCGGCGATCGCCGCGGCGCCCAGCCCGATCAGTTCATCGGCGCGGGTGAAGTTGCGCACGTCGATATGGCCGATCGCCGGCGCAATCTCGATATCGGGCGGATCGAGCGCCAGGCTTTGCCGGGCGATATGCGTCATCAGCAGCGAAAGCCCGGCGCGGCCGACGCGGAACGGCGTCATCAGCCGCTTGCCTTCGGGCATGCCGGCGGCGGCACGGCGCAGATAATCGCCCTGCAGATTGACCGCGAGCACCGGCGATTTCGACAGCGCCCGCACGGCGCGCACCGGCACCGGGGTCAGCACGCCGCCGTCGACGAGGACGCGGCCATCGGAGCGCACCGGCGGGAACACGCCCGGAATGGCAATCGAGGCGCGCACCGCCTCGACAATCGGCCCGCGGGTCAGCGCCACCTCCTCGCCGGTGACAAGGTCGGCGGCGACAACGGCGACCGGCAGGAACAGATGCTCGAGCTGGCCATGGCCGAAATGTTCGCGCAACTGCTTGTCGACGGCGCGACCGCCCAGGATCGAGCCGCGGCGCGGATCGAGATCGATGAAGCGCATCACCCGCCGCGCGTTGATCGAGCGCGCGATGGATTCGAGCACATTGACGCGGTTGGCGCCCAGGCACACCGCCGCCACCGCGCCGATCGAGGTACCGCTGACGGCGTCGATGGTGACGCCGCGGGCGTGCAATTCGTGCAGCACGCCGATATGCGCCCAGCCCAGCCCGGCCCCACCGCCGAGCGCCAGTGCCAGTTTCATGCCGCCTCCGGCACAATCATGAATCGCCCGCAGCCGCCAGCAGCGCGCGCGCCGCGGCTTCATCCTCGTCGAGCACCATCAGCCGCACCCCCGACAGCCCGCTCCCGATCAGCGAGGCGATGCCGGCATCGAACAGCACCGCGCCGATGCCGCCGGTTTCCAGCCGCATCCGCATGATCTCGGCGGCGACCGGATCGAACAGCGTTTCGAGGGTGACGAGCGGCATCAGTCGTAGGGCAATGTCGTCGGCGATCGCACCGGCAGGCCATCGATGCTGCGATTGCGCGTCCCGTATTTCTGCAGGCGCTCGGCCGGGTCTTCCTGGGCGTGATATTTGCGCAAGGTCTGGCGTTCGGCCTTCAGCGTCATTTCGGGCACCGCCCAACCGCAGGATTCCTGCGCCGATGCCACCGTCATCTCGAAAATCTGGCGCACGCCGCGTTCGATGGTGAAATGCGCCGCCAGCGCGTCCCAATCGGCATCCTGCGGCAGCACGGCACGACCCCGGCCATAAAGGCGATAGATCAGCGCCGGCCGGTCAAAGGCGCAGAACATGACGGTGATGCGGCCATCGGCGGCAAGGTGCGCGTTGGTCTCGTTGCCCGAACCGCCGTAATCGAGCCAGGCAACGCGCGTCGGCGACAGCACGCGGAAACAGTCCATGCCCTTGGGGCTGAGGTTGATCCGGGCGTCGGGTGCGGCGGTGGCAACGAAGAACACCGGTTGGCGCGCGATGAAGCCCGCCTGTTTCTCGGTGATGTGATCGAAAAACTCCACGCCGCGCCTCCTGCGATCAGGCTGCCGTGCCGCCCACTGTCAGACCGTCGATCAGCAATGTCGGCTGGCCGACGCCGGCGGGCACGCTCTGGCCGCCCTTGCCGCAGATGCCGACGCCTTCATCGAGCGCGAAGTCATTGCCGATGGCGCGGACGCGGGTCAGCACATCAGGGCCATTGCCGATCAGCGTGGCGCCCTTGATCGGCGCGCCGAGCCGGCCGTTTTCGATGCGATAGGCCTCGGTGCACGAAAACACGAACTTGCCGCTGGTGATGTCGACCTGGCCGCCGCCGAAACTCTTGGCATAAATGCCCGATTTGGCCGAGCGCAGGATCTCGCCGGGGTCTTCGGTGCCATTGGTCATGAAGGTGTTGGTCATCCGCGGCATCGGCGCATGGGCAAAGCTTTCGCGCCGGCCATTGCCGGTCGGGGCGACGCCCATCAGCCGGGCGTTGAGCCGATCCTGCATATAGCCTTTCAGTATGCCATCCTCGATCAGCACGGTGCGTTCGGTCGGCGTGCCTTCGTCGTCGACGGTCAGGCTGCCGCGGCGATTGTCGATGCTGCCATCGTCGACGACGGTGACGCCCGGGGCGGCGACGCGTTCGCCGATCCGCCCCGAAAACGCCGACGTGCCCTTGCGGTTGAAATCGCCCTCGAGGCCATGGCCGATGGCTTCGTGGAGCAAAATCCCCGGCCAGCCCGGCCCGAGCACCACGGTCATTTCGCCGGCAGGCGCCGCCACGGCATCGAGGTTGATCAGCGCATTGGCGAGCGCGATATCGATCGCGCCGTTCCAGTTTTCCGCCGTGATCAGGCCGTCATAAAGATAACGCCCGCCCAGCCCGTGAAAGCCGGTTTCGCGGCGCCCGTCCTTTTCGGCGACGATCTGGACGTTGAGGCGGACCAGCGGCCGCACATCGCGCACCCGGTGGCCATCGGCGCGGATGATCTCGACAACGCTCCATGATCCCAGCAGGCTCGCCGAGACCTGGACGACGCGCGGATCGCGGGCGCGCGCTGCGGCATCGATCGTCTGCATCAGCGCGACCTTGTCGGCAAAGCTGATGCCGTCCAGCGGGTTGACGTCGGTGTAGCGGCGCGCGTTGGTACGCTGCGGCGCCAGCGCCATCGTACCGCCATGGCCGTCGCGGACGACGCGGATGGTGTCGGCGGCGCGGGTGATCGCGGCCTCCGACAGTTCATTGGCATGGGCAAAGGCCGTCATCTCGCCGGCGACGCCGCGCAGGCCGAACCCCTTTTGCGTGTCGAAGGTCGCGGCCTTCAGCCGGCCATCGTCGAACGAAAAGCTCTCGCTGACCGCATATTGCAGATACAGCTCGCCATCGTCGCAGCCATTGAGCGCATCGGCGACGAGCCGTTCGGTGCGGCCGGGGTCAAGCCCGGTGTCGGCGTAGAAGATGGTGGCGGGATCAAGGCTGCTCATTTGCATGATATAGGGCGGCGGCAGCGCAAGGGGAACCAGTGATGGATGCGACATTCTCGATGACCGTGATCGGCCATGTCGACGGCGGCCGGGCGGCGGCGGATGACGATCATTGGGGCAGCGAGCGGTCAGCGATCGTGCTGGCACCCGCCATCGCTGCCGAAACCCTGCAGGGTCTCGACAGCTTCAGCCATGCGGAAATTGTCTTCGTCTTCGATCAGCTGCCCGCTGCGGATATCAGCCTGGGCATGCGCCGACCGCGCGGCAACCCCGATTGGCCATTGGTCGGCATCTTTGCCCAGCGCGGCCGCAATCGCATCAACCGGATCGGGGTTTCGGTCTGCCGGGTCATCGCCATCGCTGGCCGCCGGCTGGAGGTGGAGGGGCTGGACGCCATCCACGGCACCCCGGTGCTCGATATCAAGCCGGTTCTGAGCGGGTTCCTGCCCCGCGGCGATGTACGCGAACCCGATTGGGCGGCGGCGATCATGGCGGATTACTGGTAGCAGCCGTTCAGAAGGCGCAGGTCAGGCCCCAGGTCTTGCCCGGCCGGTCGAATTCGATCCGCGAACATTGCCCCAGCACGTCGCGGCCGATCAGGATCCACGGGTCGCGGCCCTTTTTGCGCGATGCGGTCACCGTCACCGTGTCGGCATCGTCCTCGCTCGTGCTGGTGCCGGCGCGGGCCTGGGCGTCGAGCAGCTTTGCCTGTGCCTCGGTGATGCGTACTGCCGGGCGGACGAGCGGCATGCCCAGCAATTGCGCGCCCGGTTGCGGGGTCAGCCGTTCGAACGGCAGCGCCACGCCGGGGAATGGCCGCCAGAACCCGACCTGGCCCGAACGCTTGACAAGGCCGGCAGCAATCAGCGCCCCGGCGGCGCGGGCGTTCATCACCGTGTCGGGCGAATTGAGCTCGAGCGCGGCCGAGACTTTTTCATCGCCCAGCCGAATCTTCATCATTACCGACCCCTTGTCGGGCCGGGTCAGCGTGTGCTGGCGGCTGCCGGCGGCGACGGGGGCGAGTTCGATGACGATGCGATCGGCCTTCAGCGCCGACAGCGCCAGCACGCCATCGGCATCGTCGGCGATCGGCTTGTCGACCCAGATTGCCGGTACCGTCGATGATGGCAGGCCGCGCGGGCTGATGCCGTACAGATTGCCGCGGAATGTCGCTTCGCCGCCGGGGATCAGCGCGCTTTTGAAGGTGCGTTTGCCGATGAGGGGAAATGGCTTCAACTGCGCGCGCTGCGCCGGGCCGGCATTGAGCACCAACGCGGTATCGAAACTCAGCGCCAGCCGGATATCGAGGTCACCGCGCTTGATGCGCAGCGGCACATGCGGCTGGCCGCCGGGCGCGACGGTGACGACATAAGGCGCGGCCGGCGGCGGGGCGGCCGCGAGCAACAATGGCGCCGCCGCCAGCAACAGCGTGACCGCCAGTGCCGGCGCGACGATCTTCAACGCTTGTCCGCCGGGCCACCCGCGAGGATGAAGCGACGATCGCAATAGCCGCAATCGGCAAAGCCCGTCGGCCCGATCTGCAGCCAGACGCGCGGATGACCGTCACCACCACCACGGCCGGCGACGGCTTCATCGCCGTCGCAAAACACGCGGGCGGCATCGGTGACAAAGCGTTCGGGCGGCGGGATCGTGTCCATCCCCATTCCCTACCAAGCCGCGGCCGGCAAGTCACGCGAGCCGGCACCTGCGACGCATTGGCCGCACGCCGACGCGAAATTGTTATTTTTCCGCAACACAACTGTCATCCGGTTGCTGCATCGGGCCATGACGCACTGCAACACGGGGATCTTCCATGCGCGCCACCTGCCTCGCTTCTTCCGCCCTCGCCGGCCTGCTGCTGTCCGGGGCTGCCCAGGCGGCCGACGCGGTTGCCGGCGCTGAATTCGATGAAATCGTCGTCACCGCGCAAAAGCGCGAACAGACGATCTCCAACGTGCCGATCACCATCACCGCCTATACCGGCAAGACACTGCGCGACCTTGGCGTCACCCAGTTCGACCAGCTTGCGGCCTTCGTCCCCGGCCTCAACGTCCAGGAGCAAAGCCCCAACAACCCCGGCTTCGTCATCCGCGGCGTCACCTCCGATTCCGGTTCGGCGCAGGGTGCGCCGGCGGTCACCGTCTATCTCAACGGCGTCGATGTCAGCCGCTCGCGCGGGTCGTATTTCGACCTCTATGATCTCGAACGCATCGAGGTGGTGAAGGGCCCGCAGGCGACGTTGTTCGGCACCGCCGCCGCCGTCGGTGCGGTCAGCATCATCACTGCCAAGCCGAAACCCGGCATCGCCGCCGAATTGCGCGGCGCCTATGGCAATTACAACCAGCGCAGGGTCGATGGCTATCTGAACTGGGGCAACGACGTCTTTGCCGCGCGCCTCGCCTTTGCCGTCAAGCTGCGCGACGGCGTCGTTGAAAACATCGCCGGCCGCCCGGGTTCGCAGACGCCGAACGGGCCGGAAATCGACGATCTCAATGGCCAGGGCCAATATGGCGGGCGGCTGTCGCTGCGCTACACCCCGACCGACCAGTTCAGCATCGATCTCGTCGGCACCTATGACGGCCAGCGCGCGCCGGGCACCGCTTTCAAATCGGGCACCTTTGCGCCGACCGGCGGCACCACCTCGCCCTACAGCTATGCCGAAGCCGCCGGGTCGCCGGTCAGCGCCGCGGTGCTCGGCGGCAGCCAGCCCGAACTGAAGCGCAATGTCTATGACATCAACGCCACGGCGAAATATGATCCCGATGGCCCGCTCAGCTTTACCTTCGTGACCGGCTATCGCCAGTTCGATTCGAACGAAGTCTTCGATGCCGATGGCACCCAGGCCTGGTATCTCGAATTCGCCGAGGATGCGCGCGGCAAGCAGTTCAGCGCCGAAGCGCGGGTCAACTATGATTCGCCCAATTTCCGCGCCTTTGGTGGCATCAACTATTTCCGCGAAGATGGTTCGCAGCGCGTGCCGTTTTCGACCGAGGAAGGCATCTACCTGCAGTGCGCGGCGCGGCTGGTGCCGGGCCTGCCCTGCATCAACGCCGCCGGCGTGGTGACGGCGGCGCAGGCGACCGCGCTGTTGACCGGCGGCGCTGCGAGCGTGCTGCCCTATAGCTCCGAATTCAAGAATTCGGCCGAATTGCACAACGTCTCGGTGTTCGCCGACGCGACCTGGATCCCGGTGCCGCGGATTGAATTGACGCTCGGCGGCCGGCTGTTGTTCGAAGACCGCAACAGCGGCTTCTTCACCCGCGCCCCCAATTCGGTGATCAGCCGCGCGCCCCTGCTGCCGCAGATCGATACCGGCGGCCAGACCTTCACGGCGAACGGCAACAACAATGCCTTTCTGCCGCGCGCCAACCTGCTGTTCCGCGCCACCGACGAGATCAACCTCTACCTGACCTGGTCGAAGGGCCGCCGCTCGCCGGTCGTGCAACTCGGCGCCCAGCGCGTCGCCGGTGTCGGCCGTCCGTTGCGCACCGACATCGCGGCCGAGAAAATCACGAACTACGAAGCCGGCATCAAGGGGGCGTTCGGCGCCGTCAACGCCAGCATCGGCGCCTATTACATGAAGTATGACGATTTCCAGGTGACCATCGTGACACCCGGCGCGCCGAACCGCACCGAAAGCGCCGGCAGCGCCACCAACTATGGCGTCGAGGCCGAGATCAGCGCGCGGCTGGGGGACAATTTCAACCTGTTCGCCAACGGCGCCTATATCAGCGCCAAGGTCGACGAGGACCCGCGTTATCCGGCGTTTTCGGGCGATCGTTTCCGCCTGCAATCGGACTGGCAGGCGGCGGCCGGCGGCACGGTGCGCTTGCCGATCAGCGATGCCATCGAGATCTTTGCGACGCCGACGGTCACCTATCGGTCGAGCGTATTCTTCGAACTGCCCAACAACCCGGTCACCAGCCAGGGCCCGGTGACGCTGGTCAATCTGCGCGCCGGCCTGCAGGATCCCAAGGGCAAATGGCAGCTGCTCGGCTATGCCACCAACCTGACCGACAAGCAGTATGTGCTCGACGCCGGCAACACCGGCGGCGCCTTCGGCATCCCGACCTTCATCCGCGGCCTGCCGCGGCTGTACGGGGTGGAGGGCGTGATCCGTTTCTGATCGGAGTCGCCCCCGCCGGCAACGGCGGGGGCGAAGACGCCGCGCTTGCCCACCCTGCCGCGCCCGTCTATCCCGCTGGCATGACCCAATCCGCCATTTCGATCCGCGGCCTTGAAAAGACCTATGCCGGCGGCAAGCAGGCGTTGAAGGGCATCGACCTCGAAATCCCGCGCGGCAGCATGTTCGGGTTGCTCGGCCCCAATGGCGCCGGCAAGTCGACGATGATCAATATCCTCGCCGGGCTGGTCAACAAGACCGGCGGCAGCGCCAATATCTGGGGCTTCGACATCGATGCGCATCCGCGCAATGCCAAGCGCAGCATCGGCATCGTGCCGCAGGAACTGGTGTTCGACGCCTTCTTCACGCCGTTCGAGACGCTGGAATTGCAGGCCGGGCTGTTCGGCGTGCCCAAATCCGAACGCCGCAGCATGGAGCTGCTCGAGGCGGTGCACCTAGCCGACAAGGCGCATGTCTATTCGCGCACCCTGTCGGGCGGCATGAAGCGGCGGCTGCTGGTCGCCAAGGCGCTCGTCCACAACCCGCCGGTGCTGGTGCTCGACGAACCGACCGCCGGGGTCGATATCGAACTGCGGCAGCAGCTGTGGGATTATGTCCGCACGCTCCACGCCAACGGCACCACGGTGGTGCTGACGACGCATTATCTCGAGGAAGCCGAGGCGCTGTGCGACCGCATCGCCATCGTCAACAATGGCGCCATCGTCGCCAATGATCTGACTTCGGTGCTGCTGTCGACCGCCGGCGACAAGAAACTGATCGTCACCGTCGATCGCGATCTGGCCGAGGTGCCCGCCAGCCTTGCGGGCCGCACCGAATTGAAGGGCGATCGCATCCTGACGCTGACCTATGACAAGCGCACCCGCAACGCCGGCCAGGTGCTCGCCGCCGTCGCTGCCGCAGGGCTGGGTGTCGTCGATGTGTCGACGCAGGAGGCTGATCTCGAAGATGTGTTCCTGGAGCTGACGCGCAATCATGCCTGAACGACCCGGTCCCGAAGCCCGCGCCTTCGACATCGTCATCATCGGCTCCGGCGCCGCCGGGCTGACGGCGGCGCTCAACCTCGCCGGCCGCTTCAGTGTCGCGGTGCTCGCCAAGGGTGATGTCGCCGCGGGCTCGACCGCCTGGGCGCAGGGCGGCATCGCCGCGGTGCTCGAACCCGGCGACACCTATGAAAGCCATATCGAGGACACGATGGTCGCCGGCGCCGGGCTCAACTATCGCGAAACCGTCGAGTTCGTCGTCGAACATGCGTCGGCGGCGATCGACCGGCTCGCCGAACTCGGCGTGCCGTTCAACCCCGGCGAAACGGTATCGGAGCGCTGGCACCTGACCCGCGAGGGCGGCCATTCGCACCGCCGCATCGTCCATGTCGACGATGCCACCGGCTGGGCGGTGCAAAAGGCGCTGCAGGCCGCCGCCGTCGCGCACCCCAATATCACGCTGGTGCCGGGCATGGTCGCCATCGACCTGATCACCTCGGCGCATGTCGAGGGCGAACGCTTCGCCGCGCGCGGTTGTCATGGCGTCTATGCCTTTGATACCGCGGCGAAACAGGTGCAGCGCTTTGTCGGCAAGGCGGTGGTGCTGGCGACTGGTGGCGCCAGCCGCGTCTATCAATATTCGACCAACCCCGATGGCTCGACCGGCGACGGCATCGCGATGGCATGGCGCGCCGGTTGCCGGGTGTCGAACATGGAATTCAACCAGTTCCACCCGACCTGCCTGTTCCACCCGACGGTCAAGAATTTCCTGATCACCGAGGCGTGCCGCGGCGAAGGCGGGCACCTCAAGCTACCGTCGGGTGAGCGCTTCATGGACCGCTATGATCCGCGGCTCGAACTGGCGCCGCGCGATGTCGTCGCCCGCGCCATCGATGCCGAAATGAAGCGGCTGGGGCTCAGCCATGTCCTCCTTGATATCGCCCATCTCGGCGCCGATTTCGTCCGGCAGCATTTTCCGACGATCCACGCCCGGCTGCTCGAGCTTGGTATCGACTGCACGATCCAGCCGATCCCGGTGGTGCCGGCGGCGCATTATTCGTGCGGCGGCGTCATGGTCGATCTGGCCGGCCGCACCGATCTCGCCGGGCTGTGGGCGGCGGGCGAAGTCACCCAGTCGGGGCTGCACGGCGCCAACCGCCTCGCCTCAAATTCGATCCTCGAATGCCTGGTGTTCGGCCAAGCGGTCGCCGACGACATCGCTGCGCACTGGGATGAAACGCCGGTCCCGGCGATCCGCGGCTGGGACGAAAGCCGCGTCACCGATTCCGACGAGGAAATCGTCGTCGCGCACAATTGGGACGAACTGCGCCGCTTCATGTGGGATTATGTCGGCATCGTGCGCACCGACAAACGGCTCGAACGCGCCGCGCACCGGGTGAAACTCCTGCGCAAGGAGGTCGGCGACTATTACGGCAATTTCCGCGTCACGCCCGACCTCATCGAACTGCGCAACCTTGTCATGGTCGCCGACCTGATCGTGCGCTCGGCGCGGGCGCGCAAGGAAAGCCGCGGGCTACACTATACGACCGACTATCCGGGCCTGTTGCCGGTGCCGGCGGACACCGTGCTCGATCCGGTCTCTGGGCGGGGTTAGCGACAACTCCCTCCCCGTTGACGCTTCGCGTCAACGGGGAGGGAGTGACGCTAGCCCATCAATTCCCGCACATCGGTCAGCCGCCCCGTCACCGCCGCCGCGGCCGCCATCGCCGGCGACACCAGATGCGTGCGCGCGCCGACGCCCTGGCGCCCGACAAAGTTGCGGTTCGACGTCGACGCGCAACGCTCGCCCGCCGGCACCTGGTCGGGGTTCATGCCGAGGCACATCGAACAGCCGGGCTCGCGCCAGTCGAAGCCCGCCTCGATGAAGATGCGGTCGAGCCCTTCGGCTTCGGCCTGGCGCTTGACGAGGCCCGATCCCGGCACCACCAGCGCCTGCTTCACATTGGCGGCGACGTGGCGGCCGCGGGCGACTTCTGCGGCGACGCGCAGATCCTCGATACGGCTGTTGGTGCAGCTGCCGATGAAGACGTTTTCGACCATCAGATCCTGCATCGGCGTGCCCGGCACCAGCCCCATGTAATCGAGGCTTTTGGCCGCCGCGGCGCGCTTGCCGTCATCGGTGAAGCTGTCGGGCGCCGGCACCGCGTCGCCGATCGCGACCACGTCTTCGGGGCTGGTGCCCCAGGTCACCAGCGGCGCGATTTCGCTGCCATCGATGATGACCGTCGCATCATAGGCCGCGCCGGCGTCGGTCGGCAGCGTGCGCCACCAGGCGATGGCGGCATCGAGCGCCGCGCCCTGGGGGGCGCGCGGGCGGCCGGTCACATAGTCGAAGGTTTTCTGGTCGGGCGCCACCAGCCCGGCGCGGGCGCCGGCCTCGATCGCCATGTTGCAGACCGTCATGCGGCCTTCCATGCTCATGTCGCGGATCACATCGCCGGTATATTCGATGACATGGCCGGTGCCGCCGCCGGTGCCGAGCCGGGCGATGACCGCCATTGCGACATCCTTGGGCGAAATCGAAAAGCCCAAAGTGCCGGTGATCCGCACTTCCATCGTCTTCGACTGGCGCAGCAGCAACGTCTGCGTCGCAAAGACATGTTCGACTTCCGACGTGCCGATGCCGAACGCCAGCGCGCCGAATGCCCCGTGCGTCGCGGTATGGCTGTCGCCGCACACCAAGGTCACCCCCGGCAGGGTAAAGCCCTGTTCGGGCCCGATGACATGGACGATGCCCTGTTCCGGCGCATCGATGCCGATCAGCTCGACCCCGAAATCGGCGCAATTCTGCTCCAGCGCCGCCAGCTGCGCCTTTGACATCGGATCGAGTATCGGCAGGCGCCGGTCGGTCGTCGGCACATTGTGATCGGGCACCGCCAGCGTCAGGTCGGGCCGGCGCAGGCGACGGCCGGCCAGGCGCAGCGCCTCGAACGCCTGCGGGGTCGTCACCTCGTGGATCAGGTGGCGATCGATAAAGATCAGCGCCGTGCCGTCATCGAGCTGGCGGACGACATGATCGTCCCAGATTTTCTGGTAAAGCGTGCGCGGGCTGGTCATGCTCGCCTGTTGCCGGGAAATCGCCCGGCCTTCAAGCATCATGGACGTTATCGTTACGCCCCTGTAAGCGACGGGCCGCATGTACAGCCTTATCGACACCCTGCCGATCTTTGCCGTCGGGCCCTGCCTTTTCATCGGGCTGTGCCTCGCCGCCGAAATCGCCGGGCGTTTCCGCCGCTGGCGCTCGGCCAATGGCGAAACCGGCTATGCCGCCTCCGCTGCGGTCAGCCTGCTGGCGCTGCTGGTCAGTTTCACCTTTTCGGTGGCGCTCAACCGCTACGACACCCGCCGCGACATGGTGGTCGAGGAAGCCGCGGCAATCGGCATGGTCTGGCAGCGGGCCAAATTGTTGCGCGAGCCGAGCCGCGGCACGGTCGAAGCCACGCTGCGCCGATATGTCGATATCCGGCTCGATTACTTCCAGCGCGCCCATCAGACCGACCGCACCCGGCCAGCCGATGCCGCCGGCCGCACGCTCAGGCTGTCATTATGGGACGTGGCCGATGCGATGAATGCCAAGAATACCGAGCCGGTGATCACCCGCGCGCTGATCGATGCGCTGACCCGGATGGATGACGCCGCCACACGGCGCGAATCGATCGCCCGCGAGCATATCCCGCTGCTGGTCATCGACATGCTGGTGGTGTTCTCGCTGATCGCCGCCGCCATCCTTGGCTATACCGGGGGTGCCCATGGCCGCCTTACCCGCACCGCCAACTGGGCGTTTTTCGTGCTGGTGACGCTGGCAATCGGGCTGGTGCTCGATCTCGACCGGCCGCGCACCGGGCTGGTCACGGTATCGCAACTGCCGATGCTCGAACTGGAAAAGATCATGGACGCGCCCGGCGCCTGACGCAAAGGCGGCGGCGGATCGCTCCGCCGCCGCTGGTGCGCGCTGGGCTGAGGGGCTTCAGCAGCGGCGATTGTTCTTGTCGATGCCATTGCCGACCAACGCCCCGGCGCCGCCGCCGATGACGGTGCCCAGCAGCCGGTCACCGCGGCCGGCAACGCCGTTGCCGATCAACCCGCCGGCGATGGCGCCGAGGATGGTGCCGGTGTTGTTGTTGCGGCAGCGATAGTCCTGGTTATAGCCGTTGTAGCCATAGGCGGCCGGGCGCTGCTGGTAGTAGCCGCCATTGTAGCCGCCGCCATAGCCGCGCTGGGCATAGGCCTGGCCGTTATAGCCCTGCTGGCGGCCATAATAGCCCTGGCGGGCATATTCGCCGCCATAGCCATCGCGATCGCGGCCGCGATAATTGTCGGGATAGCCGCGCCCGCCCTGCCGGTAACCGTCGCTGTAGCCGTCGCGACCACCATCACGGTAACCGTCACGATCATGGGCATTGGCAGCGGCCGGGACGACGCCCAGCGCCAGCGCGGCGAGCAACGCGGTGGTGGTGATCAGCTTGGGCGTCATGGTGTCCTCCTTCTCGGCCGCACCAGCGGTCGATGGAGACGGTGTAGTGCGATTCGGCTGGGTGGAGCCTGAACGCGATCGTTAGCCCCTATTCATCATCGAGCAGCGGCAATTGCAGCGGCGTGCCGGCGGGCGGGCTGAGCCCCAGGTGTTTCCACGCCCCGGCGTTGAGCATCCGGCCGCGCGCCGTTCGTGCCACCAGCCCCGACTGGATCAGGAACGGCTCGATGACCTCCTCGAGCGTGTCGCGCGCCTCGCTGAGGCCCGCCGCCAGCGTTTCGATCCCCACTGGGCCGCCGCGGTAGATGTCGGCGATCATCATCAGATAGCGCCGGTCCATCGCATCGAGCCCGAGCTTGTCGACCTCCAACCGGTTAAGCGCGCGGTCGGCAGCTTTCGCATCGACCGTGTCAGTCCCCGCCGCTGCCGCAAAATCGCGCACCCGGCGCAGCAGCCGGCCGGCGATGCGCGGCGTCCCACGCGCCCGGCCGGCGATTTCGCGCGCGCCATCGGCGGTCAGATCGAGCTGCAGCAACGCCGCGGCGCGGGTGACGACGCGCTGCAATTCCTCGACAGTGTAAAAGACCAGCCGCAGCGGAATCCCGAAACGATCGCGGAGCGGCGTCGTCAGCAGCCCGGCGCGGGTGGTGGCGCCGACAAGCGTGAAATGCGGCAGGTCGATGCGGACCGATCGCGCCGATGGCCCCTCGCCGATCATCAGGTCGAGAACGCGATCCTCCATCGCCGGATACAGGATTTCCTCGACCGCCGGCGACAGGCGGTGAATCTCGTCGATGAACAGCACGTCATGGTGATCGAGGTTGGTCAGCAACGCCGCCAGATCGCCGGCCTTGGCGATGACCGGACCCGATGTGGCGCGAAACCCCACCCCCATTTCGCGCGCCACGATCT
>JBBQKM010000001.1:0-37833 GCA_038326915.1 Sphingomonadales bacterium | reverse complement strand
GGGGTCGGCTGGCTGTGGGCGCTCGTGCTGTCCGACGCGGCGCCCGGCCATGCCGACAGCATCCGCCGCTTCGGCCAGGAAACCGGTGATCTGCGCGTCGCCTGCCGCGTGCATTGGTTGAGCGACGTCGCCTATGGCCGGGTGCTGGCCACCGCGGTCTATGACCGGATCGTGGCCGAGCCTGAATATCAGGCCGATGTCGCCCGCGCCCGCGACGAACTGGCCAAGGCGCCGCCACTCGCCTGTCCCGCTGGCTGATGCGGCACGGCGCCGTCATCCTCGGCGGGCTCGGGCTCATCGGCGCCGCGGCGCTGGCCTATGCGTTCGATCGCCCCGCCGGCTACGGCGTGGCGATCGACTATCGCCAGCTGCTCGCCGGGCCGCCGGCGGCGGGTTCGCCGGCTGCTGCCGCCGAAACAGCCGGTTTCGCGCGGACGGCGGCCGCCATCGGCAGTCCGCACTGGCGGCAGGCCAGCCGCCAAGTCTATCCATCAGGACCTGAAGTCGCTGCCGAAATCGCCTGCGCTGCCGGGGTCGAGGTCTCGGCATCACCGGCGGCGACGCGCCTGATCGCGCGATCGGTCACCGATCTGTCGCAGCCGGTCGAAGCCGCGAAAAAGGCGTTCCGGCGCAATCGCCCTTATGTTGGTGCTGCCGATACACGCACCTGCGACCCGCGCACCCTGGGCAGCGTCGGCGGCAGCACCGGCGGCGTGCTCAGCTATGCCTATCCCAGTGGTCACGCCGCGCAGGGCCGGCTTGTCGCCGTTGTGCTCGGTGCGGCGCTGCCGGCGCGCGCCGCGGCGCTGGCGGCGTGGGGCGACCGGCTCGGCGACAACCGCGTCGTCTGCCGGGTTCACTGGCCGAGCGATGTCGCTGCGGGACGCAAGCTGGGCGACGCCCTGTTTCGGGCGTTGCAGGCTGATGCGGCGTTCAAGGCCGATCTTGCTGCGGCGCGGGCGGAACTGTCGCGCGCCCCCGCCGCGACCGGCTGCCCCGCCGGCTGAAACCAGGGCCATTTGGGTGTGCTGAAAGGCGCCCCCGCTGACAGATCGTCGCGCCGGACTGGCAACGCGCCGCGCAATCGCCATATCCGCGACGCAATTCGGCGCTAGGGAGCGTTCGTCCAGAATAGTGCCGCCAGGATTTGATGACCATTCAAGCCACCAATCATGTCGCTGCCGCCGGGGCTGCCCGCGTCCAGCGCCCCGACGATCCCGCGATGATCCGCATGGCGGCGCAGTTGACGCGAGACCTGTCGGCGGCGCGTCCGGCGGTCTATTGGGCGGATTTCCTCGGCTCGGCCTTGCTCGGCTATGCCGGGCTTGCCGTCGCCGTCACGGCCGCCGGCTGGGGACAGGCGCTCGGCGTCGTCGTGGCCATCCTGGCGCTTTATCGTGCCGGCAGCTTCATCCATGAAATCACCCATCTGCGGCCCGACGCCGTGCCGGGGTTCCGCACCGTCTGGAACATGATCGTCGGTGTGCCGCTGCTGGTGCCGTCGTTCATGTATGAAAACGTCCATAGTCTGCACCATGCCCGCACCCGCTATGGCACTGCCGAGGACCCCGAATATCTGCCGCTGGCGCTGATGAAGCCCTGGACGGTGCCGGTGTTCGTGGCTGTTTCGGCGCTGGCACCGATCGCGCTGCTGCTGCGCTATGGCGTACTGGCGCCGCTGTCGCTGGTGATCCCGCCGCTGCGCCGGGTGCTCGTGGCGCGCTATTCGGCGCTGTCGATCAACCCGGACTTCCGTCGCCGCGCGCCCGAAGGCGCCTTTGCCCGGCATTGGGCGATCTGGGAAACCGCCGCCAGCGCCTGGGCGATCGCACTGCTGACCGGCGTAGCGACGGGCTGGATCCCGTGGCGCGGCTTTGCCATCGCTATCGCCATCGCCGCGGCGGTGACGATGCTCAACCAGATTCGCACGCTGGTCGCGCATCTGTGGGAAAACGACGGCGCGGTGCTGACGGTGACCGGCCAGTATCTCGATAGCGTCAACGTGCCGCCGCCGGCGCTGCTGCCGGCGCTGTGGGCGCCGGTCGGGCTGCGTTATCACGCGTTGCACCATCTGCTGCCCGGCGTGCCCTATCATGCGTTGGGCGAGGCACACCGCCGCTTGAAGGCGGCAATGCCACCTGAATCGGCCTATCACCAGGCGAGTTACCCGGGGCTCCCGGGGCTTCTGGTCCGGCTGGTGCGCGACGCCGGCTAGGTTTTAGCGCTCGGCGCTGAGCGTCTGGCTGCGGCCGTCGGGGTTGGTGGCAACCAGGGTTGCGGGCGGCGTGCCGCTTTCGACCCAGCGATCGATTTCGGCGTACCAGTCGACATCGACCGGTGCGTCGCCGCCGCGGCAGTGGAGCATGCCCGGCACCATGAAAAGCCGATAGAAGCTGTCGGTATCCGGCGTCGCCGCTTGCACTGTCTTGAAATATTCGGTGCTCAGGCCGGGTGGAATCGCCGGATCGTTCCAGCCGTGGAAACCGATCAGCTTGCCGCCACGCGCCTTGAAGGCCCGCAGATCGGGGTTGTCGGCGTCGAGCGTTGCGCCCCAGCGTTGGTAGCCGGCGATGATGTCGGCATCGGTCAATGTCCGCAGGTCGAACTTCGGGTCGTCCCTGACCAGAAACGCAAAGAAATTCCACGGGAAGCCGCGGCTGTTGGCATCGGCAATGTCCCCGGCGTCGGCGGCCCGGCCCCACCATGCCCAGCTGCCGGGCTCCGCTTCGGCGCCCGGCATCAGGCCGGGAAAGTGTCGCCCGGAGACCGGATCGGTGCGGCCGGCATAGGCCATGCGCACCGTTGCCACCTGTGCCGGCGTCAGGCACTGGTCGGTGTCGGTTGTCTTGCAGGCAATTGTGCCCGGATCGAAGCGGCAGCTGCGCGGATCGGCGACATATTTGCCCGCGCCGCACGCCTTCAGCGCCGCCGCCTGCAGTGCCGGCAGCTTGGCCGGTGGCAGCGCCTGCCCCGGCGCCAGCGACTGTTTGAGCATTTCGCCCATGTTGCCGATCAGCCGCGTCCAGGCCCAAGCCGGCGCGCCAGCGACAATGCCATCGAAATCCTGCGGAAAGCGCTGCGCGGTCATCAGCGCCTCGCGGCCGCCATCGGAACAGCCGACGAAATAGCGGCGTTGCGGCGCCGCGCCATAGGCGGCGAGCACGGCGTTGGCGACATCGGTGGTGGTCTTGACCGCCCGCCACCCGAAATCCGTGACCTTCTCGGGGTGACCGAGCGCCCATTTCGCCGATTCGCCATCCTCGTCCTGATGGCCGTCGTCGGTGCCGGCGGCGGCATAGCCCTTGGCGACTGCGGTTGCCAGCGAACCCCAGGGGATCTGCCCGGCAAAGCCGCCATTGCCGACCTGGACGAACTTGCCGTTCCACGCCTTGCCCTGCGGGATCAGCACGGCGATTCGCACGTCGGAATCGGCACTGGGCCGCGCGGTCAGCAGCAACTGGCAGGCCGGCGCTGGCAGGGCGACGACCTTGCCATAGGCGGTCAGGCTGGTGACGGTGCTGACGCCGGTGACGGTCGCGCCCGGGATGGCTGCGGCGGCGAGGCTGTCACACCCCGCCGCAATCGCCGGACGCGCTGCCGCCAGCAGCAGCGCCCCCGCCAGTGACCGCGCCGCCGCGCGCATGGTTCAGGCCGCGGCACTGGCGTTGAACGGCTTGTCCTTGTCCGGCCGCAGGTCGCCGGGCAGGCCGAGCACGCGTTCGGCGATGATGTTGCGCAGGATCTCGTCGGTGCCGCCGGCGATGCGCAAGCCCGCTGCGCCGAGATAGCTACCCTGCAGCTTGGCGATCTCCGGGTCGGCGGCGTCGCCCGACACAAAGCCGTCTCCACCGGCAAGATCGAGCGCAAAGCTCGCCATGTCCTGCATCGTCTTGGCGACGACGACCTTGGCGATCGATTGCTCGGGCCCCGGGATCTGGCCCTTGGACAGCGCCGACAGCGCCCGCATCTGGGTCAGCTTGATGCCCTGGTCGTTGATATAGCTTTGCGCGATGCGCTGGCGCACGTCGCCGGCCTCGATCGCCGGGCCGCCGGCAGGCGCCTCGACACCGCGGGCCAGCTTCATCAGCGTTTCATAGCCCGGTGCATGGCGCGGCTTGCCGCCGACGGCGAGACGCTCGTGCATCAGCGTCGTCAGCGCGACCTTCCAGCCGTCACCGACCGCGCCCAGCCGGTGCGTATCCTTGACGCGGACGCCGGTGAAGAAGACCTCGTTGAAATCGCTGCCGCCCGACATTTGCTTGATGCCGCGCACTTCCATGCCGGGCGCCTTCATGTCGACGATGAACATCGTCAGGCCCTTGTGCTTGGGCACGCTCGGGTCGGTGCGGCAGACGACGATGCCGAAATCCGACGCATGGGCAAAGCTGGTCCACACCTTTTGTCCGTCGATGATCCAGTCATCACCGTCCTTGACCGCCTTGGTGCGGATGCCGGCAAGATCCGACCCGGCGGCGGGTTCGGAGAACAGCTGGCACCAGACTTCCTCGCCCAGCAGCGCCTTGGGGACATAGCGCTGGATGACTTCGGAGTTGCCATGGGTGAACACCGTCGGGATGCACATGCCGAGGCCGATCGAATACAGCCCCGACGGCGCATGATAGCGGCCTTCTTCCTGGCCGTAGATGATCGAATGCATCGGCGTCAGGCCCTGGCCGCCCATCGCCTTGGGCCAGGTGATGCCGGTGTAGCCGGCGGCATGTTTTTTCGCTTGCCAGGCCTTGGAACGCCGGATGAACTCGTCGAGCTTCCACGGCGTGGCGGGCGGCTCGCGATATTCGGCGGCGTTGTCGGCCAGCCAGCCACGAACCTGCTCGCGATAGGCGGCTTCGACTGCGGTATCGTTGAAATCCATGTGCGGTCCCCTTGATGCTGGACGGAGCTTGCTCCGAAACGCGATAGCTTACGCTGCGGCGCGATTACGCAGTTCGAGTGCGCGAACCAGCCGGTCGGCCCACCAGCCGCGCGCGCCGATCGTCGCCGCCAGCGCGCGGGCGCGGCGGTAATAGAATTGGCAGTCGCTTTCCCAGGTAAAGCCGATGCCGCCATGCAGCTGCACGGCTTCCTCGGCACAGAAGCTGACGGCATCGAGGCTGGCGACACGCGCCGCTGCCGCCGCCTGGCGCAGTTCGCCGCCGTCCGATCCGATCATGGCGACGCCATGTAGCGCATGGGCGCGTGCCAGTTCGATCTTGATGAACATGTCGGCGCACTTGTGCTTGACGCCCTGGTAGCGGCCGATGGTCTGGCCAAAAGCGACGCGGGTCTTGGCATATTCGACCGTCATGGTCATCGCCGAGGATGCGGTGCCGATGGCTTCATAGGCGAGGATGACCGCAGCGCGATCGAGCCACGCCTGATAGGCCGCGCCATCGCCGAGCGGTTCGGCGGCGACGCCGTTCAGCGTCAGCTTGCCGTGGCGGCGGACGAGATCGAGCGTTTCGACCGCCTCCACCCGGGCGTCCTTGAGATCGACCAGCCACAGCGACGGCCCGTCGGCGCCGGCCGCGGCGACGATGGCGAGATGCGCGCCGGGCAGGTCGGCGACCGGCGACTTGACGCCGTGGAGCTTGCCGTCGGCGGCCTTCACCGACAGCGCCACCGGGTTGACCGCGCCGGGTTCGTTGGTGGCGACAACGGCGATGATGCTGCCATCGGCGATGCCCGGCAGCCATTTTGCCTGCTGGGCTTCGCTGCCGGCCAGGATCAGCGCCTCGGTGGCGAGCAGCACGCTGACCAGCGGCACGACGGCGAGATGGGCGCCGGCGGCTTCGGCAAGCTGGCAGGTTTCCTCGGCTGACAGGCCAAGCCCGCCATGCGCTTCGGGAACGCGCGCCGCGGTCCAGCCGAGCCCGGCGATTTCGGCCCACAGCGCCGCGTCGAAATCGGTGGCGTCCTTGGCCATCGCGGCGCGTGCCGCGGTGGTGCCGGCCTTGTCGGCGAACAGTTTGCGCGCCTGTTCGCCCAGCGCCTTGGCATCGTCGGAAAAATCGAAGTTCACGCGCACACTCCCCAATGTCGTTGAGGATTACTTTACGCGAACGTCAACCGCATTCAACCTCGCACTTCCGCCTACCAGGGCAATTCCTTGCCGGTGTAATCGAGATAGCGATGCGCCTTGCCGTGCGCTGTCTCGACAACGCTGGCCAGCCCGGCGACGCTTGTCGCCACGTCGATATCGGCGCCGTCACCGCCCATGTCGGTCTTCACCCAGCCGGGGTGGAGGTTGAGCAGGGTCAGGTCGCGGTCCTTGACGTCATTGGCCCAGAAACTGCGGCTGATGGTGTTGAGCGACGCCTTGGATGCCCGATACAGGTCCATCGTGCCGTGGGTGTTGAGCGCCACCGAGCCGAGGATCGACGTCATCAGCGCGATGGTGCCGCCATCGGCGACACGCGGCAGCAGCGTGCGCGCGACGCGGATCGGCGCGATGGCATTGGTGATCATCAGGCCGGCGATCTCGTCGGGCGTGACAAGGTCGGTCGAGCCATGGCGCGGGCCATAGGCGCCGGCGTTGACAAAGACGAGGTCGAATTTCGTATCGCCGAGCGCGGTGTCGAGCGCGGCGACGCTGTCCTGGTGGTCGATGTCGACAGTCTGGATGGTGATCTTGCCGGCCGAGGCTGCGGCGGCAGCCGCCAGCGCCGGCGCCGCGCCGCGCGCCGTGGCGACGACCTGCCAACCGCGGCCAGCCAATTCCTGTGCCAGCCCGAGGCCGAGGCCGCGCGAGGCGCCGATGATGATGGCGGTCTTGGTCATGGCGATACTCCGGGCGCCCGGGATCGGGCGGCTATTTCTTGAATAGGGCGTCTGCGGCCGATTTGAAGGCGGCGGCCGCGCCGCGTTTTGTCTCGGTGCGCGCGAGTTCGGCTTTCAAGACGGCGATACGGTCATCAAGATCGGCGACCGACAGCTTGTCGAGGTCTTCGCGGGCAAGCTCCGCCAGCGCGTCGGTGCGGCGGCGGGGCGGATCGGCTTCGTCGAACATGGTGACAGGGTGATTTGCAGGGCGCCGGGCGTCAAGCGTGATGACGACGCCAGTTGCGCCAAATGATTGCGGCCGGCCCCATGCCGGGACCGGCCGCTGTCAATCAAAGGTTCGCCGGTTCGGCGCGTCAGGCAGCAACCGTGACGCGGCGGCGGCGGGCCGCGGCGCCGACAAGGCCGAAACCGGCGATCAGCATCGCCCAGCTCGCCGTCTCGGGGACGGCACCGTACGTCAGCTGGCCGACACCGAAGATCCAGCTACCGCCGCCACCGGTGGCGTTGTCGAACACCACCCGGCTGACACCCGTGCCGCCAAAGCTGTACGGGGTCAGGCCATTGGAAACGTCGATCGCCAGGGTGCCGAGCAGCACATTGCCGGCGTCATAGAAGGACGCCGACGAGCCGTTGCCGGTGCCATAGTTGTTGAACGTGAACGAGATCCCGCTGGTCGGCGCGGCGAAATCGACCGTCAGCAGGCTGCCGGTGGGATAGCCATCGGTGCTCAAGCCGAAAACGCCCGAATTGTTGAGCGACAGCGCGGTATCGAAAAAGCCATAGCCGATGATCGGCGCGGGCGCCGTCGAAGGGCCGCCGGACAGCGAGAAGGTCAGCCCGGCGAACTGGGTGCTGACGATGGTGCCGGCAGCCTGTGCCGAAAAATCGATGGTGACAGCCGCCGCCGGCACGGCCGCAACCATGCCCATCAGGACCAAAGTGGCGCCCGCGGCGCGAATTGACGTGATCATCAACAATTTCCCCTGTTTACCCCGTTACGCGGCCGCAATTACTATGGTTGCTTAACAAAGGCTACCCCTTTTGGAGTAGCTGGCGATTGGCAGGTGCGCATGGTCGGTCGCCGCTGGAAAAGAGCGCGACCCCGGCCAGCCTTGGCCATTGACCCGGTGGCGCAGCGTGGCAGAGTCTGCCGATGATCATTCCCGACACGATGACCGCCATCGATCCGGCCGCCGCCGGCGGCCCCGAAGTTCTGCAGCCGGTGACGCGCCCGGTGCCGCACGCGGGCCCGGGGGAGGTGCTCGTCAAGGTTGCCGCTGCCGGGGTCAATCGCCCCGATGTGCTGCAGCGCCTTGGGCTGTATCCGATGCCGCCCGGCGCGCCGACGATTCCGGGGCTGGAGATCGCCGGCACCGTCGTGGCGGTCGGCGCGGGTGTCGAGCGCTGGCGCATCGGCGACGCGGTCTGTGCGCTGGTCGCCGGCGGCGGCTATGCCGAATATTGCACGGCGCCGGCCGCGCAGTGCCTGCCGGTGCCGGCGGGGATGGCGATGCTGGACGCCGCCGGCTTGCCCGAAACCTGGTTCACCGTCTGGTCGAACGTGATGGATCGCGGCCATGCCCGGCCCGGCGAGACGATGCTTGTCCATGGCGGCACCAGCGGCATCGGCGTGACGGCGATCCAGCTTGGCCGGGCGCTGGGGCTGCAGGTCATCGTGACCGCGGGCAGCGCCGACAAATGCACCGCGGCGCTGGCGCTGGGGGCGGCGCACACCATCGACTACAAGCGCCAAGATTTCGTCGCCGAGGTGGCGCGGATCACCGAAGGCAAGGGCGTCGACCTGGTGCTCGACATGGTCGGCGGCGATTATGTGCCGCGCAATATCCAGTGCCTTGGCGATGATGGCCGCCATGTCTCGATTGCCTTCCAGCGCGGGCCGAGGGCAGATCTCGATCTCGTCGCCGTCATGCGCAAGCGGCTGACCCTTACCGGATCGATGCTGCGGCCGCGGCCCATCGCGTTCAAGGCGGCGATCGCCGAAACGCTGGAAGGGGTGATCTGGCCGGAATTCGAATCCGGGCGGCTGGCGCCGGTGACCGACATGGTGTTCCCGCTGGCCGACGCCGCGGACGCGCATCGCCGCATGGAGGCAGGAACGCATGTCGGGAAGATCGTGCTGAGCCTATAGACCCCTCTTTCGCTTGCGGGAGAGGCGACTCGCCGGCTTCGGCGAGCGGGTGAGGGTGTCCTTCTGTGTCGATGCCCGGATACACCCTCATCCGGCGCGCTGGCGCGCGTCTCGCCTCTCTCGCTTGCGGGAGAGGGGTTAGGGCTGTCCATCCGGCTAGGGCGTCCACCCCCGGCGGCATGGTAGAAGCGTCGAAACCGCGAGGACCCACCATGCTCAACCGGCTCGACGACTATCCCGTCCATCAGACGCCGGAACCGCTGGCGGTGCTCGCGACCAGCGATCGCAATGCGTATGATCGCACCTGGTTCAATGGTTATGCGCCCGATGGCAGCTATTATTTCGGGATCGGCATGGCGGTCTATCCGCACCGCGGCATCCTCGATTGCGCCTTCAGCACGGTGCGGCCGGGCGAACGCCAGCATTGCTTTTATGGCTCGCGCCGCGCGCCGGTGGAGCGCACCGAAATGGCCGTCGGGCCGTTCCGCATCGAAGTCATCGAGCCGATGCGCCGCACCCGCGTCATCCTCGATGACAACGAAACCGGCATCGCCTGCGACCTGACCTTCTCGGCGCGCACTGCCGCCATCGAGGAGGCGCGGCAGACGCTGTGGCAGGGCGGCCGCCGCATCATGGATGCCACCCGTTTTGACCAGTTCGGGCGCTGGAGCGGCACGATCCGCACGCCGGATGGCGAATTCAGCGTCGACGACACCGTCTGCCGCGGCACCAAGGATCGCTCGTGGGGCGTGCGCCGTGTGGGCGAGCCCGAAACCGGCGGCGCGCCGGCCATGCCCGGCGGCATCATGTTCCTGTGGGCGCCGCTGGTCTGGGACGATCACATCACCCATGCCATCTTTTTCGACGGGCCGCGCGGCGAGGCGCTGGTGCGCGAAGGCATTGTCGCGCCGCTGTATCCGGCAGCAGGTGACATCCCCGGTACCGAGGATGGCCGTGACCACCGCATGGCGACGGCGCGCCACCGGGTCACCTATGTCCCCGGCACCCGGCTGGCGGCGCACGCCGAGATCGACCTTGTTGACCATGATGACGGTATCCGCACCATCGCGCTCGATCCGATTCTGTGCTTTCAGATGAAGGGGCTGGGCTATGGCCATCCCGTCTGGGGCCAGGGCATGTGGAAGGGGGAACTGGCGATCGGCAGCGAAAGCTTCGATCCGCGCCAGCTCGACCCGCTGGCGCCCGAAAATCTCCATGTCCAGCAGGTGGTGCGGGCGACCGACGGCACGCGAACCGGTGTCGGCGTGCTCGAACAGGTGGTGTTCGGGCCCTATGCGCCGGCCGGTTTCACCTCGTTCCTCGACGGCGCCCGCTAAAGCCAATAGGCAAAGCTGGCGTGGTCGGCGGCCTGTTCGCAGGCGCCTTCGGTCATTTTGAGGAACAGCGCGTCGGCACGCGGGGTGCGTTCGACCGACAGTGCCGAGAACACGCCCATCAATATGCCGTGCAGCATGAAGCGCCGGTAGTCGCGCCAGCATTCGTCCCAGCCATAGCCGCGGATGCCACGGCGCAGAAGTTCGGCGTGGTAGAAGCGGACAAGTTCGGTTTCATGGGCGCGGCGTTCGGCGGGCGATATGCCGGCAGACAGGAAATAGGCGACGTCGGTCAGGCCCGGCCCGGCGGTGACCGTCTGCCAGTCGAGCGTCGCCATCGGCCGGGCGCCGCCGCCGACATCGAACATCATGTTGTCGAGCCGGAAATCGGCGTGCTGGACGGTGATCGGCGCGTCGACATTGCCGCGCATTGCTGCGATGGCAGCGGGCAGCTGGTCGACCATCGCCAGGTGTTCGGGGGCCAGCATGCCGGCAAAACGCTCCCGAAACAGCGCGATGATCGCCGGCAGCATCGTATCGACCATGGCGCCCAGCGCGGCCGGCCGCACGGCCAGCCAGTCGATCGTCGGCAGCACCGGGTCGCCCCAGCGCGGGGCGTGCAGCGCCGCCGCTTCGGCGAGCGCGGTCTGGGCATCGAGCAGCGAACAACCGGCGAGCTGGTCGCCCTGCCGCGCCGGGGCGAGATCGGCGAGGATCAGCACGAAATCGTCGGTCGCAGGGTCGATGATCGCGGCATGGGCCGCGGGGGTGTGGATCGCGACCGTCGGCGCCAGTTCGCGGTAAAAGGACACTTCGCGCAGATACAGCAGATGGTCGCTGCCGGATTTGCGGCTGACCGGGTCATGCGACGGGAATTTGCCGACGACACTGGCGGGGGCGTCGGGGGTGGCGCCATCGTAGCCGAGCCGGAAGCGGAAACTGTCGGCCACCAGCCCGTTGCCGACCGGCGCGATGGCGATGTCGGTGACGCGGCCGACCGGCAGCGCCCCCGATGCCCGCAACGCCGCGGTCAGCCAGTCGGCATCAATCTGGTCGGCGCGCCGGATGGGCAGGTCCATGTCGCATCGTGGACCGCCGGCCGGCGCGCCGAAACCCGCGCTTATCGGCAGGTGACGTTGTTGCGATCGATCGAACTGCCGATAACGGCGCCCAGCCCGCCACCCAGCAGCGCCCCCAATGTCTTCGACCCGTTGGGGGCGATCAGGTTGCCGAGCACGCCGCCGCCAAGGCCGCCGATGATCAGCCCGGTGGTGCCGTCGCTGCGGCGGCAGTAATAGCGATTGTCCTGGCCGCGATAGACGCGGTCGTTGGGGCCGAGCCGGCGCGACTGGTAGCGGCTGTTGTCGACATAATAGCGGTTGGCCTGATAGCTGCCATAGCGCGGATCGGGGCGATTATAGTCGTAGTTGCGATAATCCTGCTGGCGATTGTGCTTGTTGCCGCCGCGGTTGTCATCGTGGCGGCCCTTGTCGTGGCCGTTGCCGCGCTTGTCGTGCTTGCCGTGGCGGTCGTTGTGGGCAAGGGCCGGGGCGGCCGGCAGCGCGGTGGCGATGGTGAGGGCCGCAAGGATGGCGAGGCGCATGATAGTCCTTCAGTTTGAATCGGGTCGCCATGGTGAACGGGTGGCGCATCCGTAACGTTCCATGCGCCACTGTGCGTGTTGCCGCGCCGGGCCGCCCGGGCTAGGCGACGCGCCGATGCGTGCGACGGTCTTTCCATCCCTGGCAGAGTTGCGCCGCGACCGGCTGGGGGGCCGCGCGGCGACATTTCTGCTCGTCGTCCTGCTGCATATCCTGCTCGTTGCGCTGTTCGTGCTGCTTTCGCCGGCGCGAAAGCTGCTGCCGCCCGAACCGAAAATCTTTGAATTGCTACCGCCCAGCCTGCAACCGGCCCCCAAGCCGGCGCCGAAACCGGCGGCAAAGGCCAAGGCCAAGGCAAAAGCCAAGGCGCCCGCTGCCGCCCAGGCGCCGAAACCGGTGACCGAACCGCAGCCCAAGCTGTTCGACAAGCTGTTGTTCGATGGTTTCGACCTCGCAAAACTGCCCAAGGGCCGGCCGGATACGGCGGTGGCAGAGGCCGATGCCGGCGACAGCGCCTCGGCCTATGGTCCCGGTGAAGGCCCGGGCGGGGTGCGGCTGTACAATGCCGAATGGCAACGCGAGCCCACACAGGCCGAACTCGCCTATTATCTGCCGCGCGGCGTGCCGAAAGGCAGCTGGGCGCTGATCGCCTGCCGCACCATTCCGCGCTTCCAGGTCGAAGACTGCGTGCAATTGGGCGAATCGCCGGTGGGTTCCGGGCTGGCGCGCGCCATGATCAACGCCGCCTGGCAGTTCCGGGTGAAGCCGCCGCGGCTCAACAGCCAGCCGCAGGTCGGCGAATGGGTGAAGATCCGGTTCGATTTCAGCAAGGATCGCGATGCCGGCGAGGCGGAATGATCAGCTGACGACACCCAGCGTGTCAAAGCGCGCGGCCTGCCATTCGCCGCTTTCGAGCACTGCGGCGAGGGCCTGGGCTGCGTCCCACAGGTCGGTGAAGCGGGTGTACAGCGCCGGAAAGCCGAAGCGCAGGCGGTCGGGCGGGCGGAAATCGCCGATGACTCCGCGGGCGATCAGCGCCGCCATGACGCGGCGGCCGTGGCTGTGGCGCAGGATCAGCTGGGCGCCGTGGCGGCCGGCGGCGGGCGGCTCGACCGCCACGCCGGGGCAATGCGTTGCCACCAGCGCAGCAAAGGTGCGGACAAGGGCGACGGATTTCGCCTCGGCGTCGGCCATGGCGATGCCGTCGAACGTCGCCACGCCGGCGGCGAGCGCGGTCATGGCAAGGATCGGTGGCGTGCCGACCGCGAGCCGCGCGATGCCGGGGGCCGGCGCATAGTCCTGTGTGAAGTCGAACGGTGCGGCATGGCCCATCCAGCCCTGCAGCGGCGGCCGGAATTCGCCGTGGTGGCGGCGCGCCGCATAGGCAAAGGCCGGTGCACCCGGGCCGCCGTTGAGGTATTTATAGCCGCAACCGATGGCGAAATCGGCACCATCGGCATCGAGTGCAAGGTGCAGGGCACCCGCAGAATGGCTGAGATCCCATAAAGTCAGCGCCCCTGCGGCATGGGCGGCGGCGGACATCGCCGCCATGTCGTGCACCGCGCCGGTGGCATAATGGGCATGGGTGAGCACCAGCAGCGCGACATTGGTATCGATCGCGGCGGCGATCGCGTCGCGCGGCACCAGCCGCAGCTCCGCCCCGACGTTGTGTGCCAGCCCGGCGAGGACATAGGCATCGGTGGGGAAATCACCCGCTTCGGCGAGGATTATCCGCCGTCCTGGCCGCAGTGCCAGCGCGGCGCCGGCAAGTTTGAACAGGTTCACCGACACCGAATCGCACGCGATGACACTGTCGGGCGCGGCGCCGAGCAGCGGCGCGATGGCGGCGCCGATGCGCAACGGCAGGTCGATCCAGCCGGCGTCGTTCCAGCTGCGGATCAGCCCCGTCCCCCATTGCGCTGTCACGGCGTCGGCAACAAGCGCCGGCGTCGCTGCGGGCAGCGGCCCCAGCGAATTGCCGTCGAGGTAGACGATCCCCGGCGGCAGGCAAAAGCGCGCCCGTGCGGGCCCGATCGGGTCGGCGGCATCCATGGCCGCCAGTTCGTCGCGGGTCATGACTTGCTGGTGCGGGCGATGATGATCGCGGCAATCGCCAGCAGCAGGATCGCGCTGGCCTCGAAAACGATGTTTTCAGGCGCCATCGCCTTGCCCTGCAGCACGATCAGCCGGGCGAGCGCCGTGATGGCGATGAAGATCGGATAGACGAACGGCGATTCCCGCCCACCATAGAAGACCGCGATCATGCCGATGACCTCCGCATACAGGAACATCAGCAGGATATCGGCGAGGTTGACCGATCGTTCGGCGAGGACGCGATAGATTTCGAACCCGGCCGCGGCCAGCGTCATGGCGGCGATGGCGACCAGCAACCCCCGCTCGATGGCGCGAAAACTGGTCAGCGCCACGGCGCGCTCGGCCGGGCCGGCGCCGTGATCGTCGTGTTTTTGCAGGTCGGGGGGGCTCATGCACCGACCATATCATGGCGGCGGCGGCTGGCCAGCCATTGCCGCGATTGCCCCTGCGATGCAGCGCGCTTGATTGCGGCGCGCCATCGTTCTACATTCAAGACTGCACAGCCGCTCCGGAAAGGGGCGGCTGTTTCCGTATCCAAAGACAGGAACCGCGCCATGGCCGCCCCGACAACCCCGCTGATGCCGCACGCCACCGCCGCCTGGCTGGTCGACAATTCGGCGCTCACCTTTGAACAGATCGCGCAGTTCTGCGGGCTCCACATCCTCGAAATCCAGGCGATTGCCGATGATACCGCCGCCACCAAGCTGACCGGGCGCGACCCGATCCGTAGCGGCGAATTGAGCCCCGACGAGCTCGAGCGCGGCCAGGCCAACCCCGATCATGTGCTGAAGCTGTCGCGCCAGCCCGAACAGTCGCGCCGCACCACCGGGCCGCGCTACACGCCGGTGTCAAAGCGCCAGGACAAGCCTGACGGCATCCTGTGGATCATCAAGAACCATCCCGAGATCACCGACAACCAGATTTCCAAGCTGATCGGCACGACAAAGACGACGATCGCCGCGATCCGCGACAAGAGCCATTGGAACTATGCCAATCTGCAGCCGCGTGACCCGGTGACCCTCGGGCTGACCAGCCAGCGCGAAATGGATGCGCTGGTGGCGGCAGCGGCCAAGAAGGCCGGTATCGACACCTCGCCGAACCTTGAAAAGCTGGGTGAAGACCGCGCCGCGCTGATCGAACAGCTACAGGCCGAACGCGTTGCGGCAGCGCATATCGCCGAGCATGGCGAGCCGGTGGCGAGCACCTCCAGCGGCACGGCGCTGGAGCAGGGCGAGGCACTTTTCCGGCGTTAACGGCGCAGCGCCGCGAGCGCGCAGCGCGGAGCGCAGCGCGCCGACAGGCGCCAGCCCGATCGGCGGGGCGGCCGGCAACGCCGGCTGAACCCGTCCGGCGCCAGCACGGGCTTTGCCCGTGCCCTTCCAACTTCGCCCAAATCGCGCCTACCCGAAAACTGCCCGCCGCACGGCGCGCGCCACCAGGTCGGCGGCGATCGTGCCGATTTCGGTCAGCGCCACCGGGTCGCTGCCGGCGCCGGTTTCGGGCGCCGTCGACATGACGAACAGGCAGTCACCGTCGAATGGCGTGTGGATCGGGCGGATACAGCGCGCCAAGCCATCCTGCGCCATCACCGCGATGCGCTGCGCTTGCGCGCGGGTCAGCGGTGCATCGGTGGCGATCGCGCCTATCGTTGTGTTGCGGCGCACGGCGTCTGCGTTTTGACGCTTGGGCATGGGCACCGCGCCTTCCGGGGGCGCACCTTCATAGACCTCGCCGAAACTGTTGCAGGCGATCAGCGCGCCGATGCGATAGCCGCCGGGCAAGAGCGCCGAAACGCTGCCGATGCCGCCCGCCCGGCTGCCGGCGCGCGCGCCATGGCCGGCTCCGATACGGCCGCTGGTGTCGGCATCGCGCGACGCATGGGCCGCGCGCGCCAGCCGGCGATACGGCGGCGCGTCGCCCCAGGCCTTGTCGCCGCCGTTGACGAGGTCGAACAGGATCGCCGCGGGGATCACCGGCACCACCGGCAGCCCCGGCCCGATCGCCAGCCCGATGCCCGCCGCCGACAGGCAAAGCGCCATTTCGTCGGCCGCTGCCAGCCCGAACACCGATCCGCCGGCGAGCACGAGGCCGTGGATACGTTCAACTAACGTCGACGGGTTCAGCGCATCGGTCTCGCGCGTCCCCGGCCCGCCGCCGCGGACATCGACCGCCATCACGACGGGCATTTCCGGAACGATAACGGTTACCCCGGTGTTGATGGCGGTGTCATGGGCATGGCCGACAAAAAGGCCGGGCACATCGCTGAATCGGTCGATCATCACGTAGCTATAGCAGCGACCCCGCGCCGCCTTGCAACTTGTCAACCGACAGGGCAGGCACGGCGGGGGGTCGGGAGATGAATTTTGGTAACTGCACACATCAACCGCATCGGCACCGCCGTTCCGCCCAACGATGTCCATGAACCGTTCGTGCGCTTTGTCGGCGACATGATCGATGATCGCCGCAACGCGCTCATTTTCAAGCGCATGGTCGGCCGCGCCGGCATCGAACACCGGTTTTCCTATTTCGAACCGCTGGCCAACCCGAACCGCTTCGTTGCCGATTCCGATGGTTTCTATGCCAAGGGCGCGTTTCCTTCGACCGGCGCGCGCATGGCGCGGTTCGAAAAATCGGCGCCGGTGCTCGCCAGCGCGGCGCTCGATGCGCTCAACATCGATGGTGAGCGTGACCGGATCACCCATCTGGTCGTCGCCTCGTGCACCGGCTTTGTCGCGCCGGGCATCGACCAGCTGATCGTCAAGGCGGCGGGGCTCAATCCGGGTGTGGAGCGGACAGTGGTCGGCTTCATGGGCTGCTATGCCGCGGTCAATTCGCTGCGGCTGGCGCATCATTTCGTGCGGTCGGACCCGGCGGCGCGGGTGCTGGTCGTCAATCTCGAGCTGTGCACGCTGCATTTCCAGGAAACCGGGGAGCTTGAGCGGCTGCTGTCGATGCTGCTGTTCGGCGATGGCTGTTCGGCGGCGCTCGTAACCGCCGATGAAACCGGCCTCGCGCTCAACGATTTCCGCGCCACGACGATCGACGATTCGGCCGAAGCGATCACCTGGCGCGTCGGCGACCAGGGTTTCGACATGCATCTGTCGGGCGAAGTGCCGGGCCGCATCCAGCGCGCACTGAAGTTCGAGACCGAACGCAACGATGGTGAAGGCCTGCTGCGCGGCACGCGGACAAGCGATTACGACCTGTGGGCGGTCCATGCCGGCGGGCGGACGATCCTCGATGCCGTCGAAGCCGGCTTTGATCTCGCGCCCGAGGCCTTGCACTGGTCGCGCGGGATCTTGCGCGAATTCGGCAACATGTCGTCGGCGACGCTGATGTTCGTGCTCAGCCGCATCATGGGGCAGGTCGGCACCAGCGTCGATCGCGCGTCGAAGGGCTTTGCAGTGGCATTCGGCCCCGGGCTGGCGGCGGAGAGCTTCCGCTTCACGACAGTCTGATGGCCAGCATTGCCCTGGCCGCAGCGCCCGATTTCAGCCGCCGCGCCACCGAAGCCGAGCTGATGGACGCCGCTGACCTCGATGCCGACACCTATGCCGCGCTGATCGCCGATCTGTCACGGGTCAACACGATCACGCTGGCGCGGCCGCCGACGCTGGCTTGGCTGCGCCACGCGACGCAGGGCATGGCCAGTTTCAGCCTTGTCGATGTCGGGTTCGGCCATGGCGACATGCTGCGCGCCATCGCGCACTGGGCGCGGCGCAACGGCAAGGTGGCGACACTGACCGGCGTCGATCTCAACCTGCGCAGCGCACCCGTCGCTGCGGCGGCGACCGATCCGGCGCTGGGCATAAGCTATTTGACCGGCGACGCGGCGGCGCTGGGGCTGGCGCCCGATTTCATCGTGTCGTCGCTGGTCGCGCACCATATGCACGACGCCGAACTGGTCGGCTTCATGCGCTGGATGGAGGCGACGGCGCGGCGCGGCTGGTTCATCAACGATCTGCACCGCCATCGCCTCGCCTGGGCGGGCTTTCGCGTGCTGGCCGGGGTGCTGCGCTGGCATCCGATTGTTCGCCATGACGGCGCGCTGTCGGTGCGGCGGGCGTTCGTGCGCGCCGATTGGGATGGCCTGCTGGCCGCGGCGGGCGTCGCCGACGCGCGGGTGCACTGGCACCTGCCGTTCCGCTGGGGCGTCGGGCGGTGCAAATGATGCGCGCCACCATCATTGGCGGTGGCCTGGCCGGCGCTGCCGCGGCGGCGCGGCTGGCCCAACGTGGTGCGCCGCCGCTGCTGATCGAACGCGAGGCCGGCGCGCACGACAAGATCTGCGGCGAATTCCTGTCGGTCGAGGCCGGGCGCCACCTCGACGCGCTCGGCTTCGATGCCGGCCGGCTGGGTGGCGCGCGCATCGACCGGGTGCGCATCCATGCCGGGCGCCGCACGGCAGAGGCGCGGCTGCCGTTTGTCGCCACCGGGCTGACGCGGCGCGCGCTCGATGCGGCGCTGCTCGATCATGCCGCAGCAGCGGGCGCCGACGTGCGGCGCGACACGGCGGTGCGCCACATCGCCGATGGCCGCGCGGTCACCGCCGCCGGCGCCACCGACGCTGGCCCGCTGCTGCTCGCAACTGGCAAGCACGACCTGCGCGGCCAGCCGCGCGACCCCGCCGGCACGATCGAGGGCCTGATCGGCTTCAAACAGTTCTTCCGCGCCGCACCCGGATTGCGCGGCGCGCTGTCCGGCGCGGTGGAGGTGACGGCGTTCGCTGGCGGCTATGCCGGGGTGCAATGTGTCGAGGGCGACCGCGTCAACCTCTGCCTGCTTGTCGATCGGGCGCGCTTTGCGGCCCTCGGCGGCAGCTGGCCGGCGCTGTTCGCGGCGCTGGCGCGCGAGCCGGGGCTGGCGGCGCTTGCCGACGCCGAGCAACTGCTGGCAAAACCGCTGACCATCGCCAACGTGCCCTATGGCTATCTGGCGACGCCCGACCCGGCGGATGCGGTCTATCGGCTCGGCGACCAGGCGGCGGTGATCCCCAGCTTTTGCGGCGATGGCATGGCGATGGCGCTGCACGGCGGGCGGCTGGCCGGCGACATGGTGGCGGATGGTGCCCCGGCGGCGCTTTTCCAGAGGCAATTGCGCGGCGATGTCGCGCGCCAGGTGCGGCTCGCGACGACTCTGCAGCGGTTTGCGACGACGGGAATCGGCCGGTTTGCGCTCGTCGCCGGGCTGGCGGCGGTGCCGGCGGCGCTGTCGGCGCTGGCGCGCTGGACGCGGGTGGAGCCCGCGGCCGTGGCGCGGGCTACCGCTCCTTCAACGGGCTGACCGACAGGCCGCGCAGGTAATTCATCACGATGCGGACGTTGTTTATGCCGGCCGTGGCGGTGAACAGCGTCTTTTCGGCGCTCGGCTTTGACAACCCCAGCTTGGGATTGTTGGTAAAGCCGATGCCGTCCTGCCACACCGACAGCTTGCCGTCGCTGTTGCTGTCGTGCAGCGCCACGATGACATAGCGGCCGGGGCCGGGCAGCGACAGGCAGACGGTCATGTCGCCGCTCGCCGTCATCGGCATTTCCTGGCGGCGGAGATATTTGCCGCTTTCGAGATATTCGCCCTTGGTGCCGGTATAATCCTGGATGCGCAGCCGGCCGTCGCGGTTCTTGAAACCATGAACGGTGACCAGCGCCGCGGTGCCCGAGGCGCCAGGGCGGCATTCCGCCGCGTCGCTGCCGAGCACGACCGGGCCTTGCGCCATCGCGGGTGCCGACGCGACCGTCATCAAAAGCAGGCCGACGGCGGTTGCCGCGACCTTGTACGAATTTGCCATGACCTTGCAGTTTCACCGGGCTATAGGGTTCACGATACGTGCCGGGTGGGTGCCTGCCTTTCCGGTCTGTTGCAACATGGTGAAGGCTTGCGGCGAAATTTGGGCGCAGCAGTGTCGACATCAAGGGATTGGACCCGGCACCACCTTGTTCGCGCTTACCCGTTTTGACCGTTATCTGGCCCGGCTGATCATCGTGCCGCTGTTTTCGTCGCTGGTCATCGCGGCGATGCTCCTGCTGCTCGACCGGATGCTGCGGCTGTTCGATTTCGTGATGACAGAAGGCGGCCCGGTGTCGGTGGTGTGGCGGATGCTCGGCAATTTGCTGCCCGAGTATCTATCGCTCGGCATCCCGATCGGCGTCATGATGGGCATCCTGATGGCGTTCCGCAAATTGGCGCTGTCGTCGGAACTCGATGCCCTGCGCGCCGTCGGTATCAGCTATAATCGGCTGCTGCGCGTGCCGTTCCTGTTTGCCATCGCCTTTGCGCTGATCAATTTCGGCATCGTCGGCTTCCTGCAGCCGGTCTCGCGCTATGCCTATGAAAACCTGCAGTTCGAGCTGCGCTCGGGCGCGCTCGGCGCCTCGATCAAGGTCGGCGAGTTTGCCAGCCTTGGCAAGGGCATGACCTTGCGGGTCGAAGAGAGCAAGAACCAGGGTGCCGATCTGCGCGGGCTGTTTGTCCGCGCGCAGGACAAGGATGGGCAGAGCGTGGCGGTGACGGCAGCGCAGGGCACCTTCCTGTCGACCGACGACCCCGATGTCATCCTGCTGCGGTTGAAGAACGGCACGCTGGTGCATTCGACCGGCGAGGCCAGCGTGCCGCGCGTGCTGTCGTTCGATCAGCACGACCTGCCGGTCAACCTGCCGAGCATGTCGAGCTTTCGCAAGCGCGGCCAGGGCAATCTGGAAAAGACGCTGCCCGAGCTCGGCCGCACGATCTTCGGTGACGCCGCGACGCCCGAGGCGCGGCGCGACGCCAGCGCCACCTTCAACCGCCGGCTGGTGCAGTGCCTTGTGATGTTCACCCTGCCGTTTCTTGCCGTCGCACTGGGGGTGCCGCCAAAGCGATCGACCTCGGCGCTCGGCGTGTTCATCGCGCTCATCGCACTGGTGACGTTTCACAAGCTGACCGAATATGGCGAACGCATGGGCAGCCTTGGTCGGATCGATCCGGTGCTGGCGCAATGGGTGCCGTTCGTCGGCTTCATCGCGCTGTCGCTGTGGCTGTACCGTAGCCTTGCCTATGTGCCGGGTGGCCAGCCGATCGGTGCGCTCGATCGCTGGTTCGGCAAGATCGGCGCGCTGCTGTCGGGGCTTGCGGCGCGGCTGGTGCGGCGTGAAAACTGGCGCGACGACGCGCTGTCGGCCGGCTGATGAAGGTTTTCCCCTCCACCACGATCGCCTGGTACACAGCAAAGATGCTGCTGGTGCGATCGGCGGCGTTCCTGATCGGGCTGATTGTCATCCTCGAATCGCTCGATCTCCTCGGCGAATCGGGCAAGATCCTCGCCGCTGCCGGCAATGGCGAGGCGGAGCTGTGGACCTATGTGTCGCTGCGCGTGCCGCAGCTGGTGCAGCTGTTCCTGCCGTTTTCGGTGCTGCTCGCGACCTTGGTGACGCTGGCGACGCTCAACCAGAACAGCGAGGTGGTGATCTTCAAGGCAGCGGGCATATCGGCGCACCAGATCCTCGCGCCGCTGTTCGTCGCCGCCTTTGGCATCGCGGTCGCCAATTTCGTTTTCAACGAACGCATCACGACGCGCTCCACCCAGACGCTCAAGACCTGGCAGGAAAATGGCTATCAGCGACTGCCCAAGGCGAAAAAGCCCATCGCCGAAAGCTGGGTGCGCGGCGGTGACGATCTGTTCCGCGCGCTGACGGTCAGCGGCGTCGGCGCGGCGACGGTGCTGGGCGGCGTCACCATCTACGACCGGCAGGACAACAAGCTGATGCGTGTCGTCATGGCCGAAACCGCACGGCCGCAGGGCGATGGCTGGGACCTGACGGCGGCGCGGGTGTTCGACGTCGCGCGCGGCACGCTGACCCCGATGCCGGCGCTGCATTTCGCCACACCGGTGGTGCCGCGGCAGTTCACCACCACCAGCATCAACCCGGCGTGGATACCATTGTGGGACCTGTGGCCGCAGATTGCCGAGCAGCGCGCCGCCGGCAAGCCCGTCGATATGCTCGTCGCCGCTGCCTGGCACAAGATTTCGGGGCCGCTGTCGACGGTGCTGATGCCGCTGCTCGGCGCGGTTGCCGCGTTCGGCCTGGCGCGATCGGGGCGGCTGTTCGTCCGCGCCGTGATCGGCATGTTCCTGGGGTTTGCGTTTTTCGTGGCCGACAATTTCATGCTGGCGATGGGCAATTTCGGCACGGTCCCGCCGCTAATGGCGGCGTGGGCGCCCTTTGTGCTGTTCCTGCTGATCGGCGAGGCGGTGCTGATCCGCACCGAGGAATAGCGCCCGGCCCAGCCGTCCCAAATTGGCCGCAATGCCGCCCTAGGCACGGTCGGAACAAGCAGGGGTGCACAGTGACGGCCGCCAATTCATCGCAACATCAATGCCGGGTCGGCATGGCACTGGCCGGCGGCCGGTGACCGGCGCGCTCGCCCTCGTCGCCGTCGAATCCGCTGCCGACCGGACCCGGTTTCTCGAGCTGCCGTATCGGCTGTATGCCAACGACCCGCATTTCGTGCCGCCGTTGCGCAGCGAGATGCAGGCGCTGATCGGCGGCATTGCGGGCAACCCCTGGTTCGAACACGGCCGCGCCAAATTCTGGATGGTCGAACGCGATGGCGCCGTCGTCGGTCGCATCTCCGCACAGGTCGATCAGCTGGTGCTGCAGCACATGGGCGCCGGCACCGGCCATTGGGGCATGTTCGAATGCATCGATGACCAGGCGGTCGCCGACCTGTTGATCGAAACTGCCGAAAGCTGGCTGCGCGGGCAGGGCATGGTGCGCGCGCAGGGGCCGTTCAGCCTGTCGATCTGGGATGAACCCGGGCTGCTCGTCGAAGGCTTCGATCGGTCGCCGACAGTGATGATGGGCCATCACCTGCCCTATTACCAGAAACTCGTGCTCGCCCGCGGCTATGCCGGCATCAAGGATCTGCACACCTGGGGGCTGCGCATCGGGCAGCCGTTTCCCGAAATCGTGCAGCGCATCGTCGCGGCCAGCGAACGCAATACCAAGCTGGTGACGCGGACGGTCGACAAATCGCGCTTTGCCGAGGAAGCGGCGCTGATCCTCGATATCCTCAACGATGCCTGGTCGACAAACTGGGGCTTTGTGCCGCTGACCCCGGCAGAGATTGCCCATGTCGGCAAGAAGCTGAAGCCGATCGTGTTCGAGGACCTGATCCGCATCGCCGAATATGAAGGCGTGGCGGTCGGCTTCCTGATCTCGCTGCCCGATATCAACGAACTGACCGTCGATCTCGGCGGCCGGCTGTTCCCCTTTGGCTGGGCAAAGCTGCTGTGGCGCCTGCGCAAGCCGCGGGTGAAAACCATTCGCGTTCCGTTGATGGGGATCCGCAAGAGCCTGCAGGGCCATCGCGTGGCCTCGCTGATGGCGTTCCAGATGATCGAGTATATCCGCCGTGTCGCTGTCGAGAAATATGGCGCCGAAGAGGGCGAAATCGGCTGGATTCTGGATGACAATGGCCCGATGCGATCGATTGCCGACGCCATAGAAAGCAAGGTGACACGAACATACCGGGTGTACGAAAAGGCGCTTTAATCGCGCAGCACGACCCAGGCCGGGGCATGGTCGCTGGCCTTTTCGGCGCCGCGCACGGCCTTGTCGACGCCGGCATCGACCAGCCGGTCGGCGGCACCGGCCGACAGCAGCAGGTGATCGATGCGAAAGCCGTGATCGCGCTGCCAGGCGCCGGCCTGGTAATCCCAATAGCTCCAGATGCCGCCGCGCGGATGGACGCTGCGGATGGCGTCCGTCCAGCCTTGCCACAGCAGGCCGCGATACGCGGCGCGGCTTTCGGGCTGCATCAGCGCGTCGTCGCGCATCGCGATGGGTGACCAGATGTCGTCGTCATTGGGGATGACGTTGTAGTCTCCGGCGAGCACTGTCGGCACGCCATCGGCCAGCAGGGTCGCGGCATGGGCGTGCAACCGTGCCATCCACGCCAGCTTGTAATCGAATTTCGGCCCCGGTTGCGGGTTGCCGTTGGGCAGATAGATGCTGGCAACGCGGACACCGCCGACCTCGGCCTCGAGATAGCGCGACTGTTCGTCGGTGTCGTCGCCGGGCAGGCCGCGCTGCGTTTCGACCGCCGGCTCGCGGCTCAGGATGGCGACGCCGTTGAAGCCCTTCTGGCCATGGACGAGGCAGTGGTAGCCGGCGTCGCGCAGCACATCGACAGGGAAATTTTCGCTGATCGTCTTGATTTCCTGCAGGCAGGCGACGTCGGGCTGCGCCTCCGCCAGCCAGTCGAGCAGCCGTGGCAGCCTGGCATTGGTGCCATTGATGTTGAAACTGGCGATCCTCACCGGACAGCGCCGGGCTGGCAGCAAGGGCAATGGAGCATCGTCGGATCAGTCATGGCGTCGCTCTCATAGCATGTTTGCGATCGCCGGCCACCGCAGGCCGATCGTGCAATCCCGGGCGCCGAACCCTCAAGAGTGTAATAAAACTTTACAACGTCGCAAGCCGATGCAGGTCAACCCATTGTTTTATATCATGTCAGCAAATGGCATGGTTATTGCTACAATATCTTCACCGATCGTCAACTTGGGGAAGTAGATCATGATTTCACGTAACCTGCTCGCCTTTGCCGTCGCCATCGCGCTGCCGGCCGTCGCTGGCGCTGTCACCATCGACTTCGCAGCGTTGCCCGACGGCACCGCGGTCACCAGCCAGTATCCGGGCGTCGTTTTCTCGCTGCAGGGCGGCACATTCTCGGCCGGCGATCCGGTCGTCGCCTATGGCGGGCTGTCGAACACCGCGAGCGGCAATTATCCGACCGCCAACTTCCTCAATGCCAGCTTCACCGCGCCGGCGTCGGGCGTGTCGTTCACCTTTGAAAACTATGGCACCATTGGCGCCTCGGCCTATTTCGCCTATGACAGCAGCAACGTCTTGCTGACGTCGGGCTATCTCGGCGATGTTGCAGACTTCAGCCTCGTCACCGTCAATGCCAGCAATATCGCGCTGCTGCAGATCAGCAACGGGACCAACGGCAACAGCGACTGGCAGTTCGCTGTCGGTCAGCTCAACTTCAACGGTGCGGTTCCCGAAGCGGCGACCTGGGCGATGTTGATCGCCGGCTTCGGCCTCGTCGGCGCCACAATGCGCCGCCGTCGCGCGATCGCCGCCGCCGCCTGATCGATACGCCGATATGAGAAAGGGGCGGCCGTTGGGCCGCCCCTTTTTTATGCGCTCAGGCCGCGTAAAGCTTGTCGAGCCGCGCGCCATAGACCTGTTTCAGCACATGGCGGCGGATCTTCAGCGACGGCGTCATCTGTTGGTTGTCGGTGGTAAAGGGTTCATCGGCGATGACGACGCGGCGCACCTTTTCGATGACCGACAGCCGCGCATTGACGCGATCGACCGCCGCCATCACGGCGCGGTGGAATTCGGGTTCGCGCGCCAGCTTGTGCAAGTCGGCAGGCATGCCCTTGTCCTTGGCCCAGCACATCGCCCATTCGACTTCGGGAACGACGACGCCGACGAGATAGGGCCGCTTGTCGCCATAGACCATCGCCTGGGCGATCTCGTCCTGCAGTGTCAGCATGCCCTCGACACGCTGGGGCGCAACGTTATCCCCCTTGTCGTTGATGATGATGTCTTTCTTGCGGTCGGTGATGACCAGATGGCCATCCTTGTCGAAATGGCCGATGTCGCCGGTGTACAGCCAGCCATCCTGCAGCACGCGATGGCTTTCGGCGTCGTTCATCCAGTATCCGTCCATCACCAGTTCGCCCTGCACCAGGATCTCGCCATCGGCGGCGATCTTGACCTCCACCCCGGTCAGCGGCGGCCCGACGGTGTGCATCTTCAACCGCGCGCGCGGGCGGTTGCACGAAATCACCGGCCCGGCCTCGGTCTGGCCATAGCCCTGCAGGATGGCGATGCCGATCGCGGCGAAAAAGATGCCGACTTCGGGGTTCAATGGTGCCCCGCCGGCGACCATGCCCTTCAACCGCCCGCCGAACTTGGCGCGGATCGATTTGCGGATGGTGCGTTCAAGCGCTGCATCGAGCAGGCGCTCGGCGATGTTCAGGCTTTCGCCGCGGGCTTCCTTGCGCGCCAGCCGCAGCGCCTGGTTGAGCAGGGTGACGGCGACGCCGCCCTGTTTTTCGATCTGCTTGGCGATGCGGGTGCGCAGCACCTCGAACAGCCGCGGCACGACGACCATGAAGGTCGGCCGCGCTTCCTCGATATTGGCGGCGAGCTTTTCGAGCCCTTCAGCATAATAGATCTGCCCGCCCATGCCGATCGGCATGTACTGGCCGGCGGTGTGTTCATAGGCGTGGCTGAGCGGCAAAAAGCTGAGGAACAATTCCCCCACCGGTTCGCCGGGGAAAAAATCCTGTTCGATGACGGTGTTGGCACCGGCAATGTTGCGCATGATGGCGCCATGATGCTGGCGCACGCCGCGCGGCGCGCCGCCGGTGCCGCTGGTGTAGATGATGCACGCCAGATCGTGGCGCTGCATCGTCGCGCGAGCGCGCAACGTTGCGCGGTCGGCGATGATGTCGGCGGCGCGCGCCTCGACCAGCGTCTGCCACTGGTGAATGACGAGGTCACCCCGCTGCGCATCCTTCAGATGGTCGATGCCGATGACGATGCGGCACTGGTCGCTGGCGGCGACGGCGGGCAGCAGGTTGGCGGCCAGCTTTGGCCCCGAAACGATGACGGCGCGGGCGCCACTGTTGCCGATGATATGGGTGTGATCGGCCTCGGTATTGGTGGTGTAGGCGGGCACGGTGATCGCGCCGGCGGCCATGATGGCGAGATCGGCGAGGCACCATTCGGGGCGGTTTTCGCTGACCAGCACGACGCGGTCACCCTTTTTGATGCCGAGATCGATCAGTGCCGCCGAAAGCCCGGCGACGACATCGCGGCATTGCGCCCAGGTCTGCGTCTGCCACGCGCCCGCGATCTTTTTCGAAAGCATCGGCCGCTCGCCATGTTCATCGGCGCGATCGAGGAACATGGTGACGAGGTTGGGCCAGGCGTCGATGCGCGCTGCCATCTTGGCGGGGCGCAGCGGGGGCAGGGTCGGCAGGCTCATGGTCTGTCTCTCAATAGCCGATCGCGACGCCTTCGCTACGCGGATCGGCGCCGCCGCGCCAGCCACCGGCGATGCGTTCGATGCCATTGGCCTTCAGCGGCAGCGGATAGCTGGCGGTGCGATGGCCGAGCTTTTCGAGCGCCGGCAGCAATTTTTGCAGCGGCTCGCCCTGCGGCGATTTTTCGGCGATCAGCAGGTCATCGGAGACATAGAGCAGCGGCAGCGCGATGGCATCCTGCACCGACAATTTCCAGTCGAGCACGCCGATGATCGCCTTGGCGACCTGCGCCGGGATCGTCATGCCGCCGGCGGCGCCGATGGCGAGCACGACGCGGCCCTTCGAATCATAGACGATCGTCGGCGACATCGACGATCGTGGCCGCTTGCCGCCCTGGACGCGATTGGCGACCGGCGCGCCGTTGATCGCGGGTTCGAAGCTGAAATCGGTGAGCTCGTTGTTGAGAATCATGCCGCCCGACACCAGCGAACTGCCGAAGCCGCCTTCGACCGTGGAGGTCAGCGATGCGACATTGCCGGCCTTGTCGACGGCAGCGAAATGGGTGGTCGAGGGGATTTCGCCACCCGGCGCCGGGGTGCGCTTCGCGGCGCCCGCCGGCAGCCCGGGTTCGGCCTTTGCCATTGTCGCATCGGCGCGGATCAACGCGCCGCGGGCCTTCAGATAATCGGCGGCCACCAGTCCCTTGACCGGCACCGCGATGAAATCGCTGTCGGCGCCATAGGCGGCGCGATCGGCAAAGGCCAGGCGTTCGGATTCGGCGAACAAATGCCACGACGTCGCGCCGTCGGGGCCGAGCTTGGCGAGATCAAAGCCTTCCAGTTGCTTGACGATGCCGATCACGGCGATGCCGCCGGCCGATGGCGGCCCCATCGAGCAGATGCGCCAGACGCGATAGGGCGCACACACCGGCGGCCGCTGCTTGGCCTCATAGGCGGCGAGGTCGGCGACCGTCATCGTCGACGGGTTGGTCGGCGCGGTGCGCACCGTTTCGACAATGCCGGCGGCGATTTCGCCAGTGTAGAACTGCCGCGGGCCGCCCTTGGCGATGGCTTCGAGCACGCGCGCCAGCGGTTCGTTGACGATGCGGGTGCCGGCGGCCTTGGGTGTGCCATCGGGGTTGAGGAACAAGGCCGCGGCCGCCGGCGTGCGTGCCAGCGTGTCGCGGCTGTTGGCGATGGCGCCAGCCATGCGCGGCGTGATCACATAACCGCCGCGGGCCAGATCGATCGCCGGCTGGAACAGTGCCGCCCAGGGCAGCTTGCCGTGGCGGGCATGGGCGAGGGCGATCATGGCGATATTGCCCGGCACGCCGACGCTCTTGCCGCCCGGTACCGCCTCGCGGCGCGGCTGCGGCTTGCCATTGGCCATGAACAGGTCAGGCGTCGCCGCCATCGGCGCCTTTTCGCGGCCGTCGAAGGTCGTCGGTGCCTTGCCGCCGACGGGCTGGTATACTAGCAACCCGCCACCGCCGATGCCCGACGATTGCGGTTCGACGACGCTCAGCGCCAGCAGCGTTGCAGCGATGGCGTCCATGGCGTTGCCGCCCTGTTTCAACATGGCGATGCCGGCCGCAGCGCCACGCGGATCGGCGGCGGAGACCATCGCGGCACTGGCGGCAGGCGCTTCGCGGGCGAGAACAGGGCTTGCAACAGCAAGGGCGGCGGCGAGAAGGGCGATTTTCATGTCGCGAAACATTGGCGGGCGATTGCCCGGCTGACAAGCGGTCTATCGTCAGGTTGGCAGGCGTCAGGCTGGTGGCAGGTCGCGTTGCAGCACCACGACGTCGGCGGTGCGATAGCCGAGGCGATGGTAGAAACCGATCGCCGGATCATTGCCCGATCGCACCATCAGGTTGAGCCGCGGCATGCCCCGTGCGGCGCACCAGGTTTCGGCCGCGGCCATCAGCAGGCGGGCAACGCCGCGGCCGCGGTGATCGGCAGCGACAGCGAGGTAATAGACCCAGCCGCGATGACCGTCATGCCCGGCCATCGCCGTGCCGACGAGCGCGCCGTCGCTGCGCGCTGCAAAAATCGTCGCGTTCGCGGCGGCCAGCGCGCGCCGCGCGTCGGCATCGGGATCATTCCACGGCCGTGTGAGCCCGGCGGCGTGCCACAGCGCCACCGCCACCGCGATTTCGGCTTCGGCGAGGCGGCCGATCTCAGCCACCGACAGCCTCGGCAACGCTCGCAAAGCCGTCGCGGCGCAATAGCGCGGCAAGATCGGCCTTGATGCGCGTGACCAGCCCCGGCCCTTCATAGACCAGCGCGGAATAAAGCTGGACGGCGCTCGCCCCGGCGCGGATGCGGGCATAGGCATCGGCGCCCGAAGCGATACCACCGGCGGCGATGATCGGCAGCGCGCCGCCGGTCGCGGCAACGAAGTGCTGCAAGGCCGACAGCGCGAGCGGTGCCAGCGGCGCGCCCGACAGGCCGCCGGTTTCGGCGCCCAGATTGCTGCGCAACATGGGCCGCGCGATGGTAGTGTTGGACACGATCAGGCCATCGATGCCGCCGTCGATTGCTGCGCGGGAAATCACTGTAAAGTCATCGTTTTCAAGATCGGGTGCGACCTTGACAAAGATCGGCGCCGCGATCGCGCCGCGCGCTTCGACCACCCGCGCGATCAGGTCGCGCAACGCCCCGCCATCCTGCAGCGCGCGCACCCCCGGGGTATTCGGCGACGAGATGTTGACGGTGACATAGCTGGCCAGCGCCGCCGCCGCGCGCATGCCGGTCACATAGTCGGCGGTGCGGTCGTCACTGTCCTTGTTCGCACCGAGGTTGATGGCGATGATGCCGGGCCGATGGCGCCGCGCCTGCAACCGCGCAACGGCATGTTCGAGACCGCGGTTGTTGAAACCCATGCGGTTGATCACCGCCGCGTCCTCGGCCAGCCGGAACAGTCGCGGCTGCGGGTTGCCGTCCTGCGGCCGCGGCGTCACCGAGCCACACTCCACAAAGCCGAACCCCAGCCGCAGCATCGCATCGGGGACCATCACGTCCTTGTCGAACCCCGCCGCGAGCCCCACCGGGTTGGGCAGGTCAAGGCCAGCTACGGTCGTGCGCAGGATCGGATCATCGGCGGGCGCCGCCGGCACCAGTCCGGTGCGCAGCGCCGCGATTGTCAGATTGTGCGCGCGTTCAGGGTCGAGCGCGAAGATCAGCGGGCGAAGGGTGCGGAACATCGCGCCGGTCATGCCGCGTCGCGTCGATGCCGTCAAAGCCGGGCCCATATGCCAATCATTGACGCGACACGGCGCAGCAAGGTATTTTGCACAGCTCCCGATGTGCGGGATGGAGCGTTGATGCTGGAGCTTGTCGCCGGTCGCTGAACGTCTGCGGTGATCCGCGAGACGTTGCCGGGCGCCCCATGGTTGCGGACCCCGCGCGGTCGCGACCCCAGGCTGATTGCGACCTTTTGCAACGAGCATCCCATGAACATTTCACGGACCGAACAGCGCGTGCTGCACGCGCTGGCGCAGGGCGGTGCCATCCGCCACGACCGCGACGGCGATCGCATCATCGCCGCCACCTGCTTCACCCGCGAAGGCCATGCGCTGGCCGATTTCAACCTCGCGCTGTTCGCCAAACTGCGGCGACGCGGGCTGGTGGCGTCGTCGCGCGGCCAGCCCTACCGTATTTCCCAGGCGGGGCTGCGGGCGGTGCGTGCCCAACTCGACAACCGGTGACCGCCGGGGACGGCGGCGAACCGGCCGTCGCCGTCCCCGTGCACCGCGCCAAAATCGCTTCCCTTTCCGCGCCCGCGCCGCAATGTTGTCGCGACGCACGCCGGGGGGCAAATGCCGAAATCATTCCTGTTCTTTGCTGCCACCGGCGTGGTGTTCCTGCTGCAGGTCTTTCCGTGGACCGGCTTCCTGCTGATGCTCGTGGCGGCGTTTTTCTGGTCGGTGGCGCTTGTCAACGCCGGCTTCATCGGCACCGGGATCGAGGCGATCCTCGGCCGGGTATCGCGCTGGTATCTGCTGCTGCCGATCGCCTGGTTCGGCGGCTATGCGGCGTTCGCGGCGCTCGACCAGTCGACGATCGCGGCGTTGGGGCGCGAGATTGCCGCCAACAACGCATCGGTCAAGGTGCCGTTCGATCCGCAGGCACAGGCGCTGGTCGGCATCAAGGGCTCGCCCGAGGCCGGTGACATTGCCGATGGCTGGCTGGTGCAGAACTATGCCCTGCCGGTCGTCTATAGCTATGATGTGAAGAGCGGCGACCGCCCCTGGCGGTCGAACCGGATGGTTGCCGATGCCCCCTGCCGGACGCTGGCAAGTGCGCCGGGCATGGTCCAGGCTGGCGTTTTCCGTAACTGGTTCCACGACGATACTGGCGACAGTTACAAGGACCGCGCGATGGAACGGCGATTCTGCATGGTGCAGCAGCCCGAACAACCGCGGCTGCCGGCGGTCACCGTGCAGGTCGATCAGGACAAGACGACCCGCGTCGGGATGCCCCTGCGGCTGATCACGACAACGGTGACAACGCCCGACCGCCAGCGCTTTGTCCTGCGCGGCGGCATTGCCTCGCCGCTGGCGTGGTTTCCCATGCCGGTGATGGGCTGTTTCCTCAATTCCGGCGGGCCGAGCTGGGATTGCGATGCCGGCTTTTATCGCACCGGGTTCAAGCCGCTTCACGATGTCGGGTCACGTTACCGTTCCGACGCGGTGGTGCTGGCCACGGCGCTAGGGCTGCGGCGCGTCGCCCCGGCCGATCGCGTCGGCAGCGATCCGGCGTTTGTCGCCAGCCTGATCGCCGCAGCCGAGGCGCGCGGCATCGCCATCGCGGTGGCCGATCTCGACCGGCTGATCGCCGATCCGTTGAGCGAGGGCCTCAACGGCAATGATTTCGCCATCCTGCGCAGCGACCCCGAGCGGTTGCGCCCGCAGGCCGCGCGGATCATGGCGGCGCTGGAAACGGCCGTCGATGCCGGGTCGCGCCAGATCGGCGCCGGCAAGATGTTTGCCGAACTCGTCGCGGCGCTCCCGGACGACCAGTTCGCCGCCTATGGCCCGCGTATCCTGGCGCTTTATCCCCGCGCGACACAGGTGCGGCTGGCGGAACAGCTCGACTGGCAACGCAAGGAACATTGGCTCGACGATTCGGGCTATCTTTATCGCCGAATCGGCGACCTCGGGCCGCCGGCGCTGCCGGTGCTGATCAACGCGCTGGCCGGGAAGCGCCGCCAGTCCGAAATCACAGTCGGCCTGTGCCGGATGGGCGCGCCAGCGGCGGTGGTTGCCGGGCCGGGGCTGCTCGCGCGCTGGGCGAATCTCGAGCCCGACCGCGCCGATCAGGGCCTGTATCTGACATTGCTGCGGCTGGGCCTGCGCGACCGCGCCGGGCGGGTGGACCAGCGGTATCAGCGCGACTGGTTCGCCAAGGCCTGGGAAACGGTCACGCCGGTGTCACCGCGCGAGATCTGCAACAGTTACCGGCTCGTCGCGCCCTAGTCCTCATCATCCTCACGCCCGACAAGGTCGAGCGCGCGCGCCCGGACCTGGTGCAGCCCGCACCAGTGGATCAGCGCCTCCTCGCGGCCATGGGTGACCCAGACTTCGCCGGGGCGCAGTTCGGTGATCGTGTCGGTCAATTCGTCCCAATCGGCGTGATCGGAAATGATCAGCGGCAGTTCGATCCCGCGCTGCACGGCGCGCTGGCGGACGCGCATCCACCCCGAAGCCATTGCGGTGACCGGATCGGGCAGCCGCCGCGACCAGCGATCGGCGAGCGCCGACGGCGGCGCGACGATCACCGCGCCCTTCATCTCGGCAGGCTTCAGCCCCATCGCCGGGCGCAGGTCGCCCAGTTGCACGCCAAAGCGTTCATACAGGTCGCACAAGCGTTGCAAGGCACCATGGATGTAGATCGGCGCGTCGTGGCCTGCAGCGCGCAGTTCGGCGATCACCCGCTGCGCCTTGCCCAGCGCATAGGCACCGACGAGCACCGGCCGGTCGGGGTTGGCGGCCAGCGTTGCCAGCACCTTGTCGGTTTCGCCGCGCGTCGGCGGGTGGCGGAACACCGGCAGGCCAAAGGTCGCTTCGGTCACAAACACATCGCACGCCACCGGTTCGAAGGCCGCGCAGGTCGGATCGGGCCGGCGCTTGTAATCGCCCGACACGACGATGCGCTGCCCCTTGTGTTCCAGCACGATCTGCGCCGATCCGAGCACATGGCCGGCGGGGACGAAGCGCACGCTGACATCGCCAAGCCGCAGCGTTTCGCCATAGGCCACACCCTGGCCGCCGGCCTGATCGCCATAGCGCACATCCATGATCGCCAGCGTCTCGCGCGTTGCCAGCACCTTGCCATGGCCGGCGCGGGCATGATCGGCATGGCCATGGGTGACCAGCGCTGCGGGTTTCGGCGTCGACGGATCGATCCAGACATCGGCGGGGGCGATATAGATCCCCTCGGGGTGCGGGATCAGCCAGTCGGGGGATGCGGGAGATGTCACGCCAGCAACATGGGGCGGCAGCAGGCGGATTTACAATCTTCCGAAACCGTCGCCGCAGTGGCAGGATGTCGCGATCGGGGAGAGGGGAACGGGCAATGCCGGAACTGCTGGAGAATCACTGGGCTTTCGATCCGTTGCAAATCGGTTTCCCCAGTATCGCGGCGTGCCGCGCCATCGTGCTGCAAACGCCGACCGGGCTGTATGGCTTCCACATGTCGTCGAGCTTCAAGGATGCTGCGGCGCGCGCGCTGGATTTCCGCAACTTCGTCATCGGCCATTCGCCGACGGCGCCGGGGCAAGGCACGTTCCTGTTCGTGACGGCCTATACCGAAAAACCCGTCACCGGCTATGACACCACGGCGCTGGCCGACTGGAAGGCCGAAGCGCGCACCTTTGCCGATGCGCTCACCGGCTTTGCCGGGCGGCGCATGGGCTACAGCCTGTCGCCGGCGACCGGCGCCAATTCCTCCTATGTTCGCTATGAACACAATGTCGGCATGGCGACGATCAAGGTGGCACCTTGGAACGACCAGGCGCCATATATCGTCAAGGGCGACCAGGGCCCCAGCGCCACCCATGGCTGGCGCGGCCAGCAGATCGTCAAGCGGATCGTTACCGCGGTGAATATCCCGGCGACCGACCTGAAAAAGGCCAATCCCCAGATGCTCGACTGATCAGAGCGGAAACGGCGTCCAGATCATGTCGTTTATATGCTGCCCGCCGGTCGCCAGCAGCGCCAGCCGTTCAAAGCCCAGCGCGACGCCGCTCGCCGGCGGCATGAAGGCGAGCGCCGCCAGCAGTTCCTCGTCGATCGGATAGCGTTCGCCGTACAGCCGCGCCTTGTCGTCCATGTCGGCGACAAAGCGCCGGCGCTGCTCGGCCGCATCGGTCAATTCGCCAAAGCCGTTGGCGAGTTCCACGCCGCAGGCATACATTTCGAACCGTTCGGCAAAGCGCGGGTCGCCGGGGCAGGGGCGGGCCAGTGCCGCCTCGGCAATCGGATATTCGCACAGCAATGTCAGGCGGTCTTGCCCCAGCTGCGGCTCGATCCGCGTCACGATGATCTTGCTGAACAGGTCGGACCAGCTGTCGTCTGCCGCAACGGTGATGCCCAGCCCGGCCGTCGCTGCGGCGAGCGCATCGCGATCGTCGAGCAGATCGACCAGCCGCAACCCGGCGTGGCGATCGAAGGCGTCGCACAGTGTAAGCCGTTCGGCGTCGGCCATCGGGTCGCACGCCCGGTCGCGCCAGCTCAGCCGATCGCGCCCCGCCGCCGCCAGCGCCGTGCGGCAGAGTTCGACCGCATCGGCCATCACGTCGGTCCAGGGGGCATCGGTCCGGTACCATTCGATCATGGTGAATTCGGGTGCGTGCAACGGCCCCGATTCGCGGTTGCGCCACACCCGGGCGAAATCGACGATGCGGGTTTCGCCCGCCGCCAGCAGCTTTTTCGCGGCGAATTCGGGCGAGGTGTGGAGGTAGCGCGTGGCCGCCTCGCCGCCCTCCGGCTGCCAGGTGCAGGCAAAGGCGTGGAGATGCGTTTCGTTGCCGGGCGACCGCTGGATGGCGCCGCATTCGACCTCGGTAAAGCCTTGCTGCGCGAACCAGCCGCGCAGCGCCGCCTTGACGCGGCCACGCGCCAGCAGCAGCGGGCGCCGGTCGGAATGCCGGTCGCGGTGCCAGTAGGGGGTCATCGATACGCCTTCGGATTACGAGAAACTTGGCCTTTGGCCGCTTCGCCGCTAGGAGCGCAAGTTCAGCGGGGGAAATCCCCGGCGCAAGGGGCTTATTCATGGTCAAGGTCATCGCCAGCAACGTCCGCAAGGGCAATGTCATCGAACATGACGATGGCCAGCTTTATGTCGTGCTCAAGGCCGATACCTTCCGCCCCGGCAAGGGCACGCCGACCACGACGGTCGAAATGCGCCGCATCTCGGATGGCGTGAAAACCCAGATCACCGTCAAGACCGGCGAAGGCCTGGAGCGGGCGTTCGTCGAGGAGGTCAGCCACAACTACCTCTATCACGACGGCGACAATTTCATCTTCATCAACAACGAAAATTACGAACAGATCATCGTGCCCACCCTGATGATCGGCGAAGCCGCCGAATTCCTGCGGGAAAACGCCGAATGCGCGCTGCTGATGTTCGAAGGCAAGCCGGTGTCGATCACCCTGCCGCCGCGCGTCACCATGGCGATCATCGCCACCGAACCGGTGGTCAAAGGCCAGACCGCATCATCGAGCTACAAGCCCGCGACGGTCGAAAGCGGCGCCCGCGTGATGGTGCCGCCGCACATCGATGTCGGCACCCGCATCGTCATCAACACCGAAGATTCAAGCTATGTCGAGCGCGCCAAGGACTGATCGCTACGCCGCGTTCTGCGGCAAGCCGTCGGCGATGTCGTAGTGATCGCCCTTGTCGGCAACAAAGATGTGCAGCGCGAGCTGCGTGCCGGTCGGCGCGTCGAACGCCCCCATCGCAACGGCGATTTTGGCGCGGCCTGCCGGATCCCAGAACAGGAACGACCCGCACGTGGCGCAAAAGCCGCGGCGGACAGTCGCAGAGGATTGAAACCAGGTCAGCCGCTCGGCGCCGGTGATCGCCAACGCCTCACGCGGCACATCGGAGGAGGCCCAGTAATGCCCCGATTGCCTGCGACATTGCGAGCAATGGCAGGCATTGGGCGGCGGCAACGCGCCCGCGACGCTGAACGTGACGGCGCCACAGAGACATGATCCGGTTGGCATGGCCAATCCTCGCTGGGTTAGGGAAAAATTCGGGATTGGGCTGTGTGTTGATCGATGACTGATGGCTGCTGTCGGATGGTTAGCTGCCGTTGGCCTGGAGGAGGCTCTTCGCGTGCTTAGGCGTCACTCCAAGCAAGCGCGCGATCTCGTCAACGGTGATTTCTGGACGCGCTTTTCGCAAATCTTGCGCTGACCAGATCAACTCTCCCGACATTGCGTCCATAAAAACACATGGCCTGGCTAACGTGTGGCCAATATTCAAAACGCGCTCGTAGGTTATAAATTCATCTGGCCAACTGTGCACCAACATATCGTCTGCCGCTTCTTTGCTAACCCGACGAAGAAAATACGTGTCAAAAATGCGCTCATCCTGAGCGATCATCCAATGCTGGCCACACTCGCCACATCTCGAGAGATGAAGCCACCAAAGGTCGCCTCCATGATTCCAGACATTCTCAATCGTCGCGAACACCCGTTCATCGAGTCCGTCACCACCCATTGGAATGGCGGCGAGGTTCCGAAGGGAAGCGCATTCGCACCTCGCACGCGGCGCGAGACGTTGAGCAAGCGATTTCCGAAGCTGCCATACTACGTCTCTGTCGCGATAATCGGCTGAAGCAAGGGTCCAATGCAGGCCTTCCCCAAGTGGAATCTCGAGATCGTCCTGCGCGAGAAACCACTTTTCGAAAGTGATCTCAGCGACATCTCCCCGAGCGAAGCCCCATAGTTTTGAAAGCTGTTCGGCGGTCATTATCACGATGTTACTCGTCATTGCCGAACGTCAGCAACTGGGCGATCGCTGTCATCGCACGGTCGTGGATTCCACCACGTACAGTCTCTGACAGATGCTTGTCGACGCCACTGCCCGAGTTGGCTCAGGCCCGGTGCACTTTGCGGCCCAGAGTCCTATATCGCCGATGTGACCCTCCCCACCCCAATCGCCGACTGGTTCGCCACGCGCGGCTGGCACCCGCGCCGGCACCAGCTCGAGATGGTCGCGGCGGCGCGCGCCGGGCGGCATGCGCTGCTGGTGGCGCCGACGGGGGCGGGGAAAACGCTCGCAGGATTTCTGGCGACGCTTGCCGATCTGGCCGAGCACCCGCGCGATGGACTCCACACCATCTATGTCTCGCCGCTGAAGGCGCTGGCGACCGATGTTCAGCGCAATCTGTTGACGCCGGTCACCGAAATCGGCCTCGGTATCCGCGTCGAGACCCGCACCGGCGACACGCCGTCCGAACGCAAGAAGCGCCAGCGCGAGCGGCCGCCGCATATATTGCTGACGACACCCGAATCGCTGGCGCTGCTGATCTCGTACCCCGACGCGGCGACGATGCTCGCCGGCGTGCAGACCGTCATCGTCGATGAAATCCACGCCTTTGCGACGACCAAGCGCGGCGACCAGCTAAGCCTCGCGCTGTCACGGCTGCAGGCGCTGGCGCCGGCGGTGCGCCGTGTCGGCCTCAGCGCGACGATCGCCGATCCGGAAGCCTATCAGGGCTGGCTTGCCCCCGATGCCGATGCGGCGTCGGTCGTGCTCGTCACCGGCGATCCCGGCGCCGATCCGGTGGTCGAGATACTGATCCCCGAAGATCGCATCCCCT